>NZ_JAIGQA010000004.1:0-115885 GCF_019733245.1 Streptomyces sp. WAC04114 | reverse complement strand
CCACCCCACCCGCCAGGGGGAGACGCGGGGCGGGTGTGCTGCGCCTCGGCAGGCCTTCGGAGATCTGGTTCAAGCCCGCGCTGAGCGTGGTCGCGGCGATCGCCCCGCCCGCCTTCACCCTCCTGGCGCTCGGCCGGCTCGACCTCGTGATGTACGCGATGGCCGGGTCCCTGTGCGCCCTGTACGCCCACAACCGGCCCTACGCCGCCCGGGCCCGGGTCCTGGTGTGGGTGGTGCTGGGCATGCTCGGTGGGGTCGCCGTGGCGCTGGTCTCGGCCTCGCTCACCGGCAGCGCCGTCGTCCTGGTCACCGTCGGTGCGCTGCTGGCCGCCGCCCAGAAGGTGCTGTGCGACGCCACCCGGGTCGGCCCGCCGGGCAACGTCGTCCTCACCTTCGTCAGCTCCGCCTGCCTGTTCGCACCGCAGACCCTCGCCCAGGTGCCCGGTCATCTGGCCCTGGCCACCGCGACGGGCGCGTGGGCCTGGCTGGTCTGCATGGCGCCCGCGCTGGTCCGGCCGCACGGACCGGAGCGCCGCGCCACCGCGACGGCCCTGAAGGCCGCCGCCGCGTACGCCGACACCGGCGGCACCGGGGAGGACCACGCCCGGGCCCGCGCCGCGGGCTACGCCGCCGTGCAGGCCGCCTGGCAGTCACTGCTGTCCACCCGCGCCCCCTCCCGGACCCGGCGGGCCCTCGAACGGCTCGTCGTCCGCGCCGAGGTCGCCCTCGCGGCGCCGACGGAGGCGGACGCGGGCCGGCTGCGCACCTGGGCGGGCTCGCTGCGCGGTACCGGCCCCGTCCCCGAAGCCGGGCTTGCGCACGCGGCCGCCGACGAACTGCTCGGCGTGCATGCGGCCCGGCCCCTCTGGACGCGGCTGGGCCCGCTCACCCCGCTCGCGGCACGCACCGCGCTCGGCTGCGCGCTCGCCGGCTACGCCTCCCTCGCCCTCGGGATCGGCCGCCCCTACTGGGCACTGGTCACCGCCGCCTCGCTGTACCAGGCGAACATCGCCCTGACCTGGAGCCGGGCCGTCCAGCGAGTCGTGGGCAACGTCGTCGGGGTGCTCGTCTTCCTGGCCGTTGTGCCGCTCGCGCACCTGGGCCCGGTCGCGCTCGTGCTGTGCTGTCTGGCGTTCAGCTTCGGTGCGGAGGTGCTGATCAGCCGGAACTACTGGCTCGGCAGCGTCTGCGTGACGCCCATGGCCCTGCTCATCACGGAGTTCGCCGGATACCAGGAGGCCGGAACGCTGATGACGGAGCGGGTCGTGGACACCGTCGTCGGTGCGCTGGTCGGGTTCGTCGCCGCCGTCGCGGTCACCGACCGGCGGGCGGGTGACCGCGTCGACCGCGCGCTGATCACCGCCGACCGGGCCCGCGAGCACACCGCCCGCCTCTTGGCCGACCCGGACCCCGGCCCCGCGGCCCTGGAATCCGCCCGCCGCGGCCTCGCCGTCGCCCTGTCCGACCTGCGCGCCACGGTGGACGCCGCCGCAGGTGAATGGTGGCAGCGGGCCCTGCCCCAGGAGCGGGTCGTGCTCGCCGAACAGTCCGGACACCGTACGCTCGCCGCGACGGCCCGACGCCAGGGCCTGCTCCCGGACCGGGACCCGGCCACCGAAACGGAGGACGCACGGCCATGACGCCGACCGAAGGACCATCGCCCACGTGGAGTGCCGGGGGACGGGCCCCGCAGCCGGGGGACGAGACGGAACCGGTGGCGCGGGGGCGGGCGGCCGACGCGGAAGCGCACACCGGCGGTGTCATCGGTGAGGGCGAGTCGGTTCGTGGTATCGCCGCCGGTGCCGGCCCTGTCAGCGGTGAGGCCGTCCCGGTCGGCGGTGCCGCCGGAGACGATCCGGTCATCGGCACTCCCGCCGCGGATGACACGGGCGACGGCCGCCGGGGCGACACCGTGGCCGCCGTCGTCCGGCAGTGGCAGGCCGTGCAGCCCGGGCTCGACACCGGGCCGATGGAGATCATCGGGCGGATCAACCGCTGTGCCGCGCTGTTGCAGCAGGCCGAGGACGCTCCGCTGCGCCGGGCCGGGCTCAGCCGGCCCGAGTTCGATCTGCTGGGCGCGCTGCGTCGCACCGGACACGAGCTGACACCCGGGGACCTGGCCCGGGAGACCTTCTCCTCGGGAGCCGCCGTCACCAAACGCCTCAAGCAGCTGACCGAGCGCGGTCTCGTCGAGCGGCGCGGGGACACCCGTGACCGCCGGGTCGTCCATCTCCGCCTCACCGACGCCGGACGCGACCTGGTCGACGGCATTCTGCCCGTCCAGCTCGCTTACGAGACCGCCGTACTGTCCGGCATGGACGGCCCCGAACAGGGCGAACTGGCCGCCCTGCTCGGCGAGTTGCTCAGCCAGCTCGAAGGGCGGCTCGGCGCGCTGCGGACCTGAACCGGCCCTGGGCCGGGGCGTCGCGTACCTGAACCGGCCCCTGGCTTGCCGGCCGGCACGAATCCGTCGCGCCGTCCCTCGAGCAGCTCTCCGAGGATCCGTTCCGAGCTGCCAGGGCAGTCCCCCCGCGTCGCACTCGGTCGTCTCAGCCCTCGTCGCCCGCCCGGTACACGCCGAACATCGCCCCTTGCGGGTCCCGGAGCACCGCGATGCGCGGTCCGTCGGGCACGGAGGTGGGCACCATCAGGACCGTGCCGTGCTGCTGGACGACGGCGGTGGTGTCGTCCACGTCGGCGACGGCGAAGTACGGCAGCCAGTGCGCCGGCACCTCGGGCGGGAACTTCTCGTCCATCGTCACCATGCCGCCGAAGTCCGCGCCGCCGATGCCGAACTGGGTGTAGCGGTCCGACGGAGCCACCGTCCAGCCGAACACCCGCGCGTAGAAGGACACGGCCCCCTCCGGATCGCGCGTCATCAGCTCCACCCAGCCCAGTGACCCGGGCGCGTTGAACAGCCCGGCACCAGGGAAGGTTCCCGCCTGCCACAGCTGGAACACGGCACCGCCCGGATCGGCGGCCACCGCGAAACGGCCCACGTCGAACACGTCCATCGGGCCCAGCAGCAGCGTCCCGCCCGCCTCCGTCACCGCACGGACGGCGGCGTCCGCGTCGGTCACCGCGAACGACACGTTCCACGCGACCGGCTGCGACGGCTGGTACAGCGGGGCGAGCGCGGCCACGGCCGCGTCCCCGAGGTGCGCGACGGTGTAGCCGCCGGCCTCCTGACGCGCGTCCGTCTCCGGCCGCCAGCCGAACAGCCGCGTGTAGAACCGCCGGGCCGCGTCCAGGTCACTGGTCCCCAGCTCGGTCCAGCAGGGGCCACCGGTCACCGGTGCGTCGAGCTTCATGGCGTTCCTTCCACGAGCGGCGGGGACAGGCCCCCGGGGGTCCCCCTCCAGCACGCTAAGCCGCCCCCCGGCCCGACTGCCATCCGGGCAAACCCACTGGTGTGCCGCCGCGGCCCCGGCGTACCCTCGCCCCGTACCGCACCGCGTGGCGGCCTCCAGCTCCCTTCATCCCGCCCGGAGGTACCCATGCCCGCGCCCGAGGTGCGCCCCTTCCGCCGGACCGACCGCGACCAGCTGACCAGTCTGGTCAACCTGCACGTGGCGGCCGTCGTCCCCGGCGTCTCCGTCTCCGTGAACACCGTCCTGGGCGACCTGGAGCGGCAGCCCGGCGAGTTCATCACGGACCCGTGGGTGGCCGAGCGGACGACGCTCGTCGCCGAGCAGCGCGGACACGTCCTCGCCGCGGCCCATCTGCTGCGCTATCGGGCGGACGCCGAGGTCGGCGCTCACTACCGGGACGCCGCCGAGATCAACTGGTTCGTCCACCGCCCGGCGGCGTCCCTCTGGCCGGACGCCGACCTCGCCGCGGACCTGCTGATGCGGGCGTGCCTCGCCCGGTTCGACCGCTGGAGCGCCCGCGTCCGGTACGCCGACGGATCCCTGCCCGCCCCGCTCGTCTACGGCCTGCCCCGCAACTGGCCCCACATCCGGGCCCTCTACGAACGCGCGGGGTTCCGGCACACCGGGGACACCGAGGTCATCCTGCTCGCCCGGGTGGCCGACCTGCCGGCCGCCGAGCCCCGGCCGGGTGTCACAGCCGAGCGCACGCCGGGGGAGTGCGGGACCCGCTTCACGGCCCGGGCGGCGGGCAGGACCCTCGGACACATCGAGATCGACACGGCCCTGGCCCGCCCGGAACGGCACGCCCGCGCGGCCGGTCTCGCCGACATCGGCAACCTGCACATCGACCCCGCACAGCACGGCACCGGCCTGGAGCACTGGCTCCTCGCCCGGGCAGCCGACTGGCTGCGGCTGTGCGGCGTCGATCGGCTCGCCGCCTACGAATCGGCCGCCGACACTGCCCCGCTCGCCCTCCTGGCCGGGGCGGGCTTTCGCGAACTCACCCGGACCGACCGGGGCTGGGAACACCGCCCGGACCGAGCTCAGATACCCGGCCGGTAGCGCATCGGGTGGTCCGCCGGCACCTCCACCAGCACGATCGGTGTCCCGTCCGGATCCGCGATCCACATCTCGACCAGCCCCCAGGGCTCCTTGGCCGGCGGCCGCACGATGTCCACGCCCTTCGCCCGCAGTTCCTCCTGTGCCGCCGTCACGTCGTCCACCTGCAGCCACAGCCGGACCGCGGGCACCGGGGGCGTCTCGGACCGGCCCGAGACCTCCAGGAAGCCGCCACCCATGAAGAAGACCGTGCCGCGCTCCGGCCCCGTTCCGAACTCTCGGTAGACGGCGAGGCCGAGCTGCTCGCCGTAGAAGGCCCGGGACCGCTCGGGGTCGGTGGGGCGGAGCAGGATCCGGCTGCTGAGTACATGCACCATGCAGCGGAGCTTAGTTGCGGCGTTACGCTCATCCCTGCCCGAGCCGTGCCGGAAAACGGAGACATACGCCCATGGAGACCGCCACCACCACCCTGACCTTCCGCGATGCCACCGACGCCGACGTCGACGAACTGGTCGCGCTGATCGAGTCGGCGTACCGCGGCGACGACAGCCGGGCCGGGTGGACCACCGAGGCGGACATCCTCCAGGGGCAGCGGACCGACCCGGAGGGGGTGCTGGAGGTCATCGAGTCGCCCGACAGCCGGCTCATGGCCGTGGAGCGGGAGGGCAGGATCGTCGCCTGCTGCCAGCTGGAGCACCAGGGCGAGAACGCCTACTTCGGAATGTTCGCCGTCAGTCCCCTGCTCCAGGGCGCGGGCCTCGGCAAGGTGATCATCGCGGAGGCGGAGCGGCAGGCCCGCGCGACCTGGGGCGTGCGGGAGATGCAGATGACCGTGATCTCCGTGCGCGACGACCTCATCGCCTGGTACGAGCGGCGCGGCTACCGCCGTACGGGACGGATGACCCCGTTCCCGTACGGCGACGAGCGCTTCGGGGTCCCGCAGCGCGACGACCTGCAGTTCGAGCTGCTGGTCAAGGAGCTCGGCCCGTCGTCTACGCCGTGAAACGGCCCGTGCGCTTGATGTCCGGGTGGTCGGTGGTCGCGCCGTCCAGGCCGAACGCCCGGACGAGCCGCAGCTGATCCTGCGTGTTGACCACCCAGCCGATGATCCTCAGGTCGGCCTTGCGGGCCCGCTCCACGATCTCCAGGGTGAGCCGGCGGATGTTCAGGCAGACGGTCTCGGCACGGGCCTCGACGGCCCGGTCCACGATGTCCGTGCCGTAGCGGCTGGCGATCAGCGCCGTGCGCACCCCGGGCACGAGTGGCTTGATCTCGGCGATCGCCTCGTCGTGGAACGAGGACACCTCCACCCGGCCGGCCAGTCCGCGCTCGTTCATGACCTCGGCCAGGGCGCGCGCCGCCTGCTTGTCCTTGATCTCCGCCTGGAGCGGCGCCTGCACGGCCTCCAGGACCTCCTCGAACACCGGGACCCGCTCGCCCCGGCCCGCGTCCAGGGCCCGCAGCTCCGCGAGGGTCTTCTCGGCGATCGGCCCGGTGCCGTCGGTCGTACGGTCCACATCCGTGTCGTGCATGACGACGAGCGCGCCGTCCTTGCTCAGGTGCAGATCGAGTTCGATGGCGTCGAGCCCCGCCTCCTGGGCGGCGACGAAGGACCGGAGGGTGTTCTCGGGTTCCACACCCATGATTCCGCGGTGACCGATGGTGAGGAAGTTCAAGACGCGACTCTCTTCCGTCGACAGGCGGCACTGGGGGCCTGACGGCCCCCCTGACCGTATCGCCTGGACCCGCCCTGTGCAGAGAGTGAGGGCATGGTCGCTGTGCATCCGGGCATAAGCGTGACCGGCAGGAAAAAGTGCGGTGAAGGAGAGGGTCGGGCAGGATATTTTCCCGGGTTCACCCTTGCTGGGAGGAACCTCGTGTGTATACGGTCTGCATACGTGAGATTCTCCCGTGGAAGGTGGGACATGACGGAAATTCTTGTGCAGGTGGGTTCGGAGGAAGGTCTTCCTCCCGTGGCCAGGGTGGTGGAGCACCCGGCATGGCCCGTGCTCAAGGATGCCGTGGAGCGGATCCGGCCATGGCAGTCCAAGGACGGGTCGATCGACTTCGACGCCGAGGGCGCGCCCGGCCCGGCCGACGCCGAGCTCGCGGTCCGACAGGTCGCCGACGCGGTCCTGGAGCTCTCCCCGCTCCTCCCGCACGACGGTGCCTACCACGAGGCCCTGGTCAAGGACCTGACGCGGTGGGCCGACGGCGGCTTCCAGGTGCCCGACTTCCTCGACTCGCTGCTGGCCTTCCAGCCCGCCGCGAACCGTGCGGACGGCCTCCAGCACCTCGTCGTCTTTCCCATGTACACGCAGAACGGCAACCCTGACCGCAACCTCGAGGCGGTCGTGCTGCGCATGGTCTGGCCGGACTGGCTGGCCGAGCTGGAGCGCACCCGCTACGACAACCCGTTGTTCTGCGGCATCAAGTTCGAGGACTTCACCTCCGGCTACGACACCAACTCGGCCGTCCTGTTCCCCGAGACCATCGCCGTGCGCGAGGCGCCGGAGCGGTTCACCTGGGGCGGCATCTTCTGTGACCGCGAGGCCGCCCGCTTCCGCCGGGTGACCGACGCCGCCGTCGACATCCTGAGCCTGGAGCTGCCCGAGGACGTCGCCGCGATGGTGCACGACCAGAAGCGCTGCGAGGAGGCGTTCGTCCTGTGGGACATGGTCCACGACCGCACCCACAGCCACGGCGACCTGCCCTTCGACCCGTTCATGATCAAGCAGCGCCAGCCGTTCTGGATGTACGGCCTGGAGGAGCTGCGCTGCGACCTCACCGCCTTCAAGGAGGCCGTGAAGCTGGAGGCGGACGGCGTCCCGCAGGCGCGTGACGTGCAGGTCGCGGTCCTCTTCGACCGCATGTTCCGCTTCCCGGTCACCGGCGAGCGCGTGCGCAACTACGACGGCCTCGGCGGCCAGCTCCTCTTCGCCTACCTGCACAAGCACGACGTCGTCCGCTGGACCGACAACAGGCTCACCATCGACTGGGAGCGCGCCCCGCAGGTCACCAACCAGCTGTGCGCCGAGATCGAGGACCTGTACCGCGACGGCATCGACCGCCCCAAGCTCGTCCACTGGTTCGCCGGGTACGAGCTGGTCTCCACCTACCTCTCCCCGCACCCGGGCTCCAAGTGGGCCAAGGGCCCCGACGCCCTGGACACGACGCTGCCGCCCCGCAAACTCGTCGATGACGTGCTTCCGGACGAGTTTCCGCTGAGCATGTTCTATGAGGCACTGTCCAAGAAGCTGAAGAACGTGATCGCCTCCACCAAGGGCATTACGGCGGACAGCGCCGAGCGGATCGCCGCGTGAGCGATCGGCGTACCGGGAACACTGCTCAGGAGGCGAAGATCATGGGGAACGGGGCGCTCAGCGGTGCGGTGATCGCGGTGGCCGGAGCGGGCGGGCCCGCCGGCCGGGCCGCGCTGCTCAGGCTGGCCGAGGCGGGAGCCACCGTCATCGGGTCGGACAACGATCCGGAGCGGCTGGCGGAGGCGGTGGACGCGGCGCGCTACGCGACCGGCGGCGCCACCGTCACCGGTGACACGGTCGATCTGCTGGATCTGGGCGCCACCCGCGACTGGGCCACCCACATCGAGAAGGACTTCGGCCGCGTCGACGGCCTGGTCCATCTCGTGGGCGGCTGGCGCGGCAGTGAGACCTTCACCCGGACCAGCCTCGACGACTGGGATTTCCTGGAGATGCTGCTGGTCCGCACGGTGCAGCACACGTCCCTCGCCTTCCACGAGGGGCTGCAGCGCAGTGACCGCGGCCGGTACGTGCTGATCAGCGCCGCGGGCGCCAGCAAGCCCACCGCGGGCAACGCCGCCTACGCGGCCGGCAAGGCGGCGGCCGAGGCCTGGACGCTGGCCATGGCGGACTACTTCCGCAAGGCCGGGGGCGCCGAGGGGCCGACGTCGGCTGCCGCGATCCTGGTGGTGAAGGCGCTGGTCCACGACGCGATGCGCGCCGACCGGCCCAACGCGAAGTTCGCGGGCTTCACCGACGTCAAGGACCTGGCCGAGGCCATCACCGAGATCTGGGACAAGCCCGCCGCCGAAGTGAACGGAAAACGTCTGTGGCTCACCGAGAAGCCGTGAACCCGCCGAAGACCGACGCGCGCCGTCATCACGACCCCGAGGTCCGCGGTTTCGCCAGCGACAACTACGCCGGGGCCCACCCGGAGGTGCTCGCCGCCCTGGCCCTGGCCAACGGCGGGCACCAGGTCGCCTACGGCGAGGACGCCTACACCGACAACCTCCAGCAGGTGGTCCGCAGCCACTTCGGGCCCACGGCCGAGGCGTTCCCGGTCTTCAACGGCACCGGCGCGAACGTCGTCGCGCTCCAGGCGGTCACCGACCGCTGGGGCGCGGTGATCTGCGCGGAGACGGCACACATCAACGTCGACGAGTGCGGCGCCCCGGAGCGGGTCGGCGGCCTGAAGCTGCTGACCGTTCCGGCGCCCGACGGCAAGCTCACGCCCGAGCTGATCGACCGGCAGGCGTACGGCTGGGACGACGAGCACCGCGCCATGCCGCAGGTCGTCTCCATCGCCCAGGCCACCGAACTGGGCACGGTCTACACGCCGGAGGAGATACGCGCCATCTGCGAGCACGCCCACGCGCACGGCATGAAGGTGCACCTGGACGGCTCGCGGCTGGCCAATGCCGCCGCCACCCTGAACGTCCCGATGCGGACGCTCACCAACGCGGCCGGCGTCGACATCCTCTCCCTGGGCGGCACGAAGAACGGCGCCCTGTTCGGTGAGGCCGTCGTGGTCCTCGACCAGGACGCCGTCAGCCACATGAAGCACCTGCGCAAGCTGTCCATGCAGCTCGCCTCCAAGATGCGCTTCGTGTCGGTGCAGCTGGAGGCCCTGCTCGCCCGGGACCTGTGGCTGCGCAACGCCGGTCACGCCAACGAGATGGCCCAGCGCCTCGCCGAGGGCGTCCGGGCCGTGCACGGCGTGGAGATCCTCTACCCCGTGCAGGCCAACGCGGTCTTCGCCCGGCTGCCCCACGACGTGAGCGAGCGCCTCCAGAAGCGGTTCCGCTTCTACTTCTGGGACGAGGCCGCGGGCGACGTCCGCTGGATGTGCGCCTTCGACACGACCGAGGAGGACGTGGACACGTTCGTGGCGGCGCTGAAGGAGGAGATGGCCCGCTGACCCGAGGACTCACCGGTTGACGACGATCTCGGTCCTGTTGTTGCGCAGGTTCGGGTCGAACTTCCTGATGCTCAGCTCGGGATCGTCGTCGAGGGTGGCGACGGTGGTGTGCGCTCCGCGCACCACACGGTCGATCCGCAGCGGGATCTCGAACGTGTACGACGCGTTGTCGTGCAGGTAGATCGGCGTCCGGCAGTAGTGGGTGGTCGGGGAGGTGTCGTCCTTGGCCGTCCAGCACCTGTCCTCCGGCAGGGTGCCGACGGTGGTGCCCTCCGGGGCCTGGAACCGCACCGTGGCCACGGCGGCGCCCGCGCCGATCGACGCCACCCAGGCCGGGCCGCGGTTGTGCACGGTGATCTTCGCGGTCACCGTGTCGCTGGCGGCCCCGCGCACCCTGCTGCCGGTGAGCTTCAGGTCGGCGGTGTTGCGGGCGTCGAGGATGACGGACCCGTAGTTGTCCTGCGGGTCGATGTCGGGCTCCGCCGCCGAGGCCCTGGCGCCGGTCGCGGGGCGCAGGTCCAGTTCGGTGCCCGTGCCCCGGGTCCATGCCCACTCGCCGCGGGCCTCGGCCAGGGCCTCGTCCGAGTAGGGCTGCACGGAGTGGTCGAACCGCTCGTACAACGCCTTCCGGCCGACGCCGAGTTCGGTGTCCAGCGCGAACCGCTGTCCCGGTGCCACCGCCTCGTCCAGCACGCACAGGGCGCCGGTGCCGGTCTCGTGCTCCCGGTACTCGCAGTTCGCGTGCCGTTCCGTGAAGCGCAGCCCGTAGGAGGCGTTGATCCACAGCAGGGTGCGCTCCGCGGTGCGGTTTCCGGTGTTGGCCAGCGTCGCCCGTACGCTCGTCACGGTGCCCGGCCTGAGGTCCCGCTGGTGAGGTGCCTCGCTGAGCCCGAGGTCCGGTCCGTTGCCCATGCCGACCCGGGTCTCACCGGCGTGGGACGTCAGGTCGCCCGCGGTGGCCGAGTACCGCACCCGGCCGGAGGACGTGACGTCGGCCCCCGGCAGCGCGCGCAGCCCGAACGTGGCCGCCCGCACGCTGTCCGTCCCGTCCGGCATCTCCGGGAAGGCGCAGACCGCCCGGGTCTCCGACGCGGGCTCGCAGTTCGAGGGCCACGACACCCGCGCGAAGCCCGCGATCTCGCTGACGTCGACGGTCAGCCGCCCGGCGGGCACTCGGCCCTCGGCGACATCGCGGCTGACCGACACGTCCAGGCTGCGTTCCGGCGCGCTGCCGCCCGCGTCCGCACCGGGCAGCACCGTCTCGTACGGTGCGCTGATCCACAACTCGTTGTCCAGGGCGTGGGCGGGCCCGGTCCCGGCACCGGCCGCCGCCAGTGCGCCACAGGCGACCGCCGCTGCGAGCAGGCGCTGCAGATGTCTCATGTCTTCTCCTCGTCACTGGTCCGCGGCTCCGAGACCCGCGGCCCGGCGGAAGGGTTGTGACGGCGCGACAGGTTGCGGCGGAGTTCAGCCGTTCTTCTCTGGTGTGCATAGGTATGCAGTGGATCGGAAAATGATTGACCGGGCGGCAGGCGTCTCTCTAAGCTCTGCGCGCATGCAGATGATCCAGCAGACCCCGGACCTCTCCGCCTACCTGGCCGCCGACGAGGCGATCGACCACCACCATCCGCTTGTGCGTGAGACGGCGGCGAAACTCGCCGAGGGGGTGGCTGACTCGTATGAGTATGCGCGCGTGGCCTTCGAGTTCGTGCGCGACGGCATCCCGCACTCGCAGGACTCCGGTGATCTCCGCGTCACCTGGCGCGCTTCCGACGTCCTGGAGCAGCGCACCGGCATCTGCTACGCCAAGGCCCACGCGCTGACCGCGCTGCTGCGGGCCGAGGACATCCCCACCGCGCTGTGCTACCAGAGGTTTGACGAGGTGCACGGGCTGGTCGCCGTGCGGTTCAACGGTGCGTGGCACCGGCAGGACCCCCGGGGCAACAAGCCCGGCGTCGACGCCCGGTTCTCCCTCGACGGTGAGCGGCTCGCCTTCACGCCCGACCCGGCGTCCAATGAACTGGACTACCCGGTACTGTATGCAGCACCGCATCCGGTCGTACTGGGCGCCCTCACGGCGGCTCGCGACCGGCCGCGCCTGTGGCAGACGCTCCCCACCGCACTCTGAGGCAACGACCATGACGCTCACGCTGACCGTGTCCGACGACGTACGCGCCCTCGCGCCCGGCTTCACCCACGTCGCGATCGAGGCGCACGGCCTGGTCAACGGGCCGAGCACCGAGGCCGGTTCGGCCCTGCTGGACGACGCGGCCCGCCGGCTCGCCGCGCGACTGGACGGCCGCGCCCCGCACGAGGACCCGCACATGGCCGCCTGGCGCCAGGTCTACACGGCGTTCGGCTCGAAGCCGTCCCGGACCCGCAACTCGGCGGAGGCGCTGGCCAAGCGGGCCCTCTCGGGCGCCGGGCTGCCCCGCATCAACCTGCTCGTCGACCTCTACAACGCCGTCTCCGTCGCCCGTCTGATCCCCGTCGGTGGCGAGGACATCGGCCGCGTCGAGGGCGGCATGCGCTTGGTCCGCGCCACGGGGCGGGAGGACTTCGTGACCGTGGCCGGGGGCGAGGAGACCGTCGAGCACCCCGACGCGGGCGAAGTGGTGTGGTGCGACGACGCGGGCGTGACCTGCCGCCGCTGGAACTGGCGCCAGGGCCCGCGCACCCGGCTCACCGAGGAGACGACGTCGGGCGTCTTCCTGCTGGAGAGCCTGGCGCCGATGCCGGTCGCCGAGGTGACGTCGGCCGCGGAGGAACTCGCCGGACTGCTGGCGGAGTTCAGCCCGGGAGCGGACATCGCCGTCCGCGCTCCGGAGCCCTCGGCCTGAGTCCCGGCCGGACGGGCGTCCGTGCGCCTCGGCCCGAACCCCGGCCGCCCGGGCGTCAGCGCGCCTCGGCCTCCCGCACCTGCTCCGGCGTCGGGGCCGTGCCGCCGAGGTGGGCGGGCATCCACCAGGTGTCGTCCGGACCCTTGGGGCGGACGGGGTAGGCGCGCTGAGCGGCCTCCAGGAGCTCCTGGACGCGCTCGCGCAGCTGGCGCGTGATGGCACCCGCGTACTTGTCGCGGGAGGCCTCGATCGCCTCGCCCACCCGGATCGTGATGGGGATGTGGCTGCGCTTGAAGTTGCGCGGGTGGCCCTTGGTCCACAGCCGCTGCGTGCCCCACACCGCCATCGGGATCAGCGGCACGCCGGCCTCCTGGGCCAGGCGCGCCGCACCCGACTTGAAGCTCTTCAGTGTGAACGACTGCGAGATCGTCGCCTCCGGGAAGACCCCGACGATCTCGCCCGACCGCAGCGAGTCCAGGGCGTGCGCGTAGGCCGCCTCGCCCTGCTTGCGGTCCACCGGGATGTGCTTCATGCCGCGCATCAGCGGGCCGGAGATCCGGTGCCGGAAGACGGACTCCTTCGCCATGAAACGCACGAGACGTTTCTGCGGCAGCGCCGCCAGGCCGTCGAAGACGAAGTCCAGGTAGCTGATGTGATTGCTCACCAGCACGGCGCCGCCCGAGCGCGGGATGTTCTCCGAACCCTGGAGGTCGATCTTGAGGTCCCACACCTTGAACAGCGTGCGGGCGAAACCGACGACGGGACGGTAGACGAGCTCTGCCATGGGCGGGTCGGACCCTTCCTGCTCTGCCTGGGAAGGGATTCCCAGTGGAAAGTTACGCAGCCGTAGGTTTACGGCTTGTCGCAGATCGTGCCCCAAGAACGGCCGGGTAGCCAGTCCTCGTGCCCGTAGGCGGCGAGATTCTCGTCACGTCGTCCCCCGCTTCCCACCTCGTGCTTTTGCGCCCCCATTACCCCGCGCGCACCACCACTCGCCGCGCGAGCAGGTACAACTCGCAGCCCAGGCAATACCCGAACGCAGCATTGAGGAAGGCGGCGGCGAGCGCGGCGCCGGTCGCCGCGAGCCCCAGCCAGCCGGGTCCCAGGGTGAGGCCGACGAGCCCGAGCCCGGCGAAGAGCAGCCCCACCGCCTGGGCGAAACGCGGCGGTTCGGGCGCCTCGAACTCCGTCGGCGCCCCGAGCCGCGGCCGTACGGCCTTGGCGAACAGCAGGCCGTAGGGGGAGCGCCGGACCCCGCCCGCCGCGCCGAGCAGGAACGCCAGCGTCTGCCAGGCCAGCAGCCAGGCACTCCCGGTGACCAGAACGACCGCAAGCAGGGCGGCCGTGACGGCCGCGCCGAAGCGCGGCCCCCTCACATCGATGTCCATGGGAACCAAGCATTCCGCAGCCCGGCCGTGCGGAGGGGGCGGGAATCTTTGCGGTCTCGTGAACGCTTGCAGCAGGTGATGACCGGACTGGTGGTGTGCGTGGTGGTGCTCGCGGCGGCGAGCGCCTACGGAGTGCTGCAACGGCGGCGGAGCGGGAGAGTGCGGGTGCGCGGGCGTGACGACGGCAAGCGGCTCGATGCGGCGGAACTGGGTGCGGAGCTCGGCGAGCGGGCCACGCTCGTGCAGTTCTCCAGCGCGTTCTGCGCGCCCTGCCGGGCGACCCGGCGGGTCCTCGGCGAGGTCGCCGCGGTGGTGCCCGGCGTGACCCACGTCGAGATCGACGCAGAGGCCCACCTGGACCTCGTGCGGCGGCTGGACATCCTCAAGACGCCGACCGTGCTGGTCCTCGACGCCGACGGCCGTGTGGTGCGGCGGGCCACGGGGCAGCCACGCAAGGCCGACGTGATCGCCGCGCTGGGGGAGGCGGTGTGACGGGTGTGACGCCGCCAGTGAGTCATCTCCCACATCACGGAACGAACTTGACTGCACATACCATTTATCGTCAGCCTGACCCCATGCCTGCGGACCTTCTCGCCACGCCCGACCTCCTGCGCTCGGTCTTCCGGCGGCACGCGGCCGGAGTCGCCGTCATCACCGCTCGTGGCGAGGCCGGACCGGTGGGCTTCACCGCCACCTCTCTGACGTCCGTCTCCGCAGAGCCTCCCCTGCTGTCCTTCGGCGTCGGCACCGGCGCGTCCAGCTGGCCCGCGATCGCGGCGGCGGATCACGTCGGTGTCCACATCCTCGGAGAGCACCAGCAGGAGCTGGCCGCCACCTTCTCCCGCAGCGGTGCCGACCGCTTCGGCCCGCCCACTAGCTGGCGGGAGGGGCCCGAGGGGGTCCCCGTCCTCGATGGCGTGCTCGCCTGGCTGGTGGGCCGGGTCGTCGCGCGCGTGCCCGCCGGGGACCACCGGCTCGTGATCGCCGAGGTCGTGGACGGCGACCCGTCGGGCACCGGCCGTCCGCTCCTCTACCACCAGGGACGTTTCCAGCGTCTGGGCGACTGAACCGGGCGGCTCCCCGGGCTGCGCGACCGTCGAGTTCCGGTTACGCTGCGTTGCGAAGGTCACAGTTCAAAGCGCTTGCTTAGCGGGAACGAACTGGGTGTACTGACGAGTAATGTTTCGCTCGGGGCGTGGGTTCGCCCCGACCGGGATCGGACGCTAGAGGCGCCTATGCTGCCTGCAAGTAGGCAGTATGGAAATGACGATGCAGTAGGAGAGCCGGCGTGAGCTTGAGGATCGTTGTCACTGTGAAGTACGTGCCCGACGCCACTGGCGACCGGCACTTCGCCGATGACCTGACCGTCGACCGGGACGACGTGGACGGTCTGCTCTCCGAGCTCGACGAGTACGCGGTCGAGCAGGCGCTGCAGATCTCCGAGAACTCCGACGACGACGTGGAGATCACCGTCCTGACGGTGGGCCCCGAGGACGCCAAGGACGCCCTGCGCAAGGCGCTGTCCATGGGCGCCGACAAGGCGATCCACGTCGAGGACGACGACATCCACGGCACCGACGCCATCGGCACCTCCCTGGTCCTGGCCAAGGCGATCGAGAAGGCCGGTTACGACCTGGTCATCTCCGGCATGGCCTCCACCGACGGCACCATGGGCGTCGTCCCGGCCCTGCTCGCCGAGCGCCTGGGCGTCCCGCAGGTCACCCTGCTCTCCGAGGTCTCCGTCGAGGACGGCACGGTCAAGGGCCGCCGCGACGGCGACGCCGCCTCCGAGAACCTGGAGGCCTCCCTCCCGGCGGTCGTGTCCGTGACCGACCAGTCGGGCGAGGCTCGTTACCCGTCCTTCAAGGGCATCATGGCGGCCAAGAAGAAGCCGGTGGAGTCCTGGGACCTGTCCGACCTCGACATCGACGCCGAGGAGGTCGGCCTGGAGGGCGCCTACACCACGGTCGACGGCGCGGCCGCGCGCCCCGCCCGTACCGCGGGCACGATCGTCAAGGACGAGGGCGAGGGCGGCAAGCAGCTCGCTGAGTTCCTCGCGGGCCAGAAGTTCATCTGAGCCCCTTCGCAGACCGCCCCTCATCTTTCGCAAGCAGGAGAGAAGAAGTCCCATGGCTGAAGTTCTCGTCTACGTCGACCACGTGGACGGCGCCGTCCGCAAGCCCACCCTGGAGCTGCTGACCCTGGCCCGCCGCATCGGCGAGCCGGTCGCCGTCGCGCTGGGCAACGGCGCCGGTGACACCGCCGCCGCTCTCGCCGAGCACGGCGCGGTCAAGGTCCTCACCCACGAGGCCGCCGAGTACGCCGACTACCTGGTCGTACCGAAGGTCGACGCCCTCCAGGCCGCCGTCGAGGCCGTCTCCCCGGCCGCCGTGCTGGTCCCGTCCTCCGCCGAGGGCAAGGAGATCGCCGCCCGTCTGGCGCTGCGTCTGGGCTCCGGCATCATCACCGACGCCGTCGACCTCGAGGCCGGCGACGAGGGCCCGGTGGCCACGCAGTCCGTGTTCGCCGCGTCCTTCACCACCAAGTCCCGTGTCTCCAAGGGCACCCCGGTCATCACGGTCAAGCCCAACAGCGCCGCCGTCGAGGCCGCCCCGGCCGCGGGCAGCGTCGAGGCCCTGAACGTCTCCTTCTCCGCGCAGGCCACCGGCACCAAGGTCACCGGCCGTACGCCGCGTGAGTCGACGGGCCGTCCGGAGCTGACCGAGGCCGCGATCGTGGTCTCCGGTGGCCGTGGCGTCAACGGCGCGGAGAACTTCGCGATCATCGAGGCCCTCGCTGACTCGCTCGGCGCGGCCGTCGGCGCCTCGCGTGCCGCGGTGGACGCCGGCTGGTACCCGCACACCAACCAGGTCGGCCAGACCGGCAAGTCCGTCTCGCCGCAGCTGTACATCGCCAACGGCATCTCCGGCGCGATCCAGCACCGCGCCGGTATGCAGACCTCGAAGACGATCGTGGCGGTCAACAAGGACGCCGAGGCCCCGATCTTCGACCTCGTCGACTATGGCGTCGTCGGCGACCTCTTCGACGTCGTCCCGGCCCTCACCGAGGAGATCAAGACCCGCAAGGGCTGATCGGACCCCGGCTGTGGAAGGCCCCCGTGACCGCGCGAACGGTCACGGGGGCTCTTCTCATCCCAGGGTCATCGAGGCCTGCACCGGCAGATGGTCGCTCGGATGGATCCCGTCCCTGCTGAAGGTGTTCATCCCGGCCCGGTGCGTGGTCACCCCGGGGGTGGTGAGGATCCAGTCGATGCGCCGCCCGCCGGGCCGGGGCGTCCGGTAGCCGTGGTGCGTCCCGTACTCCGGACCCCGCGAGGCGGCCGCGTCCCAGGCGTCCACCAGCCCGATGTCCAGCATGAGGTCGTGCACCCGGTTGTCGTGGGCGGCCGCGTTGAAGTCGCCGGTGACGATGACCGGTGAGGACCGGTCCCACCCGGCGATGGTCTCGCCGATGAGTCCCGCCGAGCGTTCCCGGGCGTACTGGCTGACGCTGTCCAGATGGGTGTTGAGGACGTAGAACTCCCGTCCCCCGTCGGCCAGATCGAGGAAACGGACCCACGTCACCATGCGCAGCCAGTCCGCGCCCCAGGTGTTCGAGGCGATCGTGTACGGGGTGTCGGACAGCCAGAAGTGATCGAACTCGATCGGCTCGAGTCTGCGCGTGTCGTAGAAGACCGCCATGAACTCGTCCTTGCTGCCGCCCCCGCGTCCGGTGCCGATCCAGTCGTAGTGCTCGCCGAGATCCTTCTCGATCGCGCGCACTTGCCGGTAGAGACCTTCCTGGGTGCCGATGACATGCGGTCGCTCACGACGCAGCAGTTCACGCATCACCGGTCGGCGCACCTCCCAGCGCGGTGTCGTGTCGACGACGGTCCCGAAGCGGACGTTGAACGTCATGACGTCCAGGGCGCCCGGGTGCTCGCCGGCGGAAGCGGGCTGTGTGGGGCCCGCGGTGGTGAGCAGCGGTCCTGCGACAACGGCGGCGGCCGCCGCCTTGAGCCCGTGGCGCCGCGTCACTCCGACCTCGTTGGGCACGTGGTCTCCCTCCCCTTGCACGTCAGGATGAAGCTTGCCTTCTGAATACGGAAGATGAGGGCGGGTCGGCAGTGACCGAGGGGGAAGGATGGGGAACCCCACTCCACGACGGTGTTGACCAGGCCGAAGGTCGGCCGATAACTTCGCTCTACGGATTGTTGATTCCGTACAGCGGAAAGTAGGAGGGTCTCGGAATGGGTCACGGCCAGCAGGAGAAGGTGGCGACGAGCCTCGCGGGCGCGGTCAGCGAGGAGATCAGCGCCTCCCTCGCGCCGGTCGACGCGGAGCTGGAGCGCCGCTACCCCGGGGACCCCGGCACCCGCCAGCCCGTCCACACCGTCTACGTACCCGGCGACGTCTTCGCCGGCGACACCGTCCGCTCCTGGGGCGACCGCGCCCTCGCGGCCCTCGACGAGCACGCCCCGGACGCCGCGTCCTTCGCCGCCGTCCTCGGCCTCTCCGAGGAACTCGCCGAGCCCGTCCACGCGCGCGTGCGCGCCAAGCTGGAGCGCGAGCCGATCGAGGACCTGCGCGTCGACTTCGAGGACGGCTACGGCAACCGCCCCGACGCCGAGGAGGACGAGGCCGCCGCCCGCGCCGCCCGCATCATCGCCGAGGCTTATGAGGACGGCACCGCCGCCCCCTGCATGGGCATCCGCATGAAGTGCATGGAAGCGCCCGTGCGCGCCCGGGGCATCCGCACCCTCGACATCTTCCTCACCGGCCTGATGGAGGCCGGCGGCCTGCCCGCCGGACTGGTCCTGACCCTGCCCAAGGTGACCTACGCCGAGCAGGTCACCGCCATGGCACGACTCCTGGACGCCTTCGAGAAGGCGCA
The DNA here is from genome assembly GCF_019733245.1 of Streptomyces sp. WAC04114. NCBI lineage: Bacteria > Bacillati > Actinomycetota > Actinomycetes > Kitasatosporales > Streptomycetaceae > Streptomyces > Streptomyces sp. WAC04114. The sequence continues at coordinate 97,156 of NZ_JAIGQA010000004.1, read as the reverse complement.
CGGGCTCGAGCCCGGCCGGATCGGCTTCGAGATCCAGATCGAGACCAGCCAGTCCATCCTCGCCGCCGACGGCACCGCCACCGTCGCCCGCATGATCCAGGCCGCCGAGGGCCGGGCGACCGGACTGCACTACGGCACCTTCGACTACAGCGCCTGCCTCGGCGTCTCCGCCGCCCACCAGGCCAGTGACCACCCGGCGGCGGACCACGCCAAGGCCGTCATGCAGGTCGCGGCGGCCGGTACGGGCGTCCGCGTCTCGGACGGCTCGACGAACGTCCTGCCGGTCGGCCCGACCGCCAAGGTCCACGACGCCTGGCGCCTGCACTACGGCCTCACCCGCCGCGCCCTGGCCCGCGCCTACTACCAGGGCTGGGACATGCACCCCGGCCACATCCCCACCCGCTACGCGGCCGTCTTCGCCTTCTACCGCGAGGGCTTCGAGCAGGCCGCCGCCCGCCTGTCCCGCTACGCCAACCGCACCGGCGGCGACGTCATGGACGAACCCGCCACCGCCAAGGCCCTCAGCGGCTACCTGCTGCGCGGCCTGGACTGCGGCGCCCTGGACATCGGGGAGGTCGCCCGCCTGGCCGGCCTGACCCGGGCGGACCTGGAGAGCTTCGCGGCGCCCCGGCGCGGGGACCTGACGGCCTCCGCCTGACGGCCTCCGCCTGACGCTTCCGCACGCCGGATGCGCCGTCACGTACCGGCCCTGTCACAGCCGTTTGCGGCGGCCTGCCGCCGTCACCGCCGCCCCTTAGTCTGTACGCCACGCACCGACGGAGTCGTCCGCCGGTGCATACGGTGGGGTCACAGGAACGGGGCAGCGGTGTCGACGGGGGAGTACGGGCAGACGGACGGGGCCGGGCGGCTGCTGGCGGGCCGCTACCGCGTCACGGCGGCGCTGGGGCGCGGCGGCATGGGCATCGTCTGGAAGGCCGTCGACGAGGTCCTCGGCCGTGAGGTCGCGGTCAAGGAACTGCGCACCTACACCGACGCGGCCGGCCCCGAACTGGCCGCCCTGCAACTGCGGATGCAGCGCGAGGCCCGTGCCGCGGCCCGGGTGCGCCACCCCGGTGTCATCGCCGTGCACGACATCGCCCAGGTCGACGGCCGCCCGCTCATCGTCATGGAACTGGTCGACGGGCCGTCCCTGGACGACGTCCTGCGCGAGCGCGGCACGCTGGACCCGGGAGAGGCGGCCGGGATCGGCGCGAAGGTCATGGACGCCCTGGCCGCCGCGCACCGCGCGGGCGTCCTGCACCGGGACGTCAAGCCCGGCAACATCCTGCTCGACCGCTCGGGCCGGCTCGTCCTCACCGACTTCGGCATCGCCACGATGGACGATCCGGGGGACGGCTCGGCCACGCACCTCACGCGCAGCGGCGAACTCGTCGGCTCCCTCGACTACCTGGCCCCCGAGCGGGCCCAGGGCGCCGACCCGGGCCCCGCCTCCGACATCTGGGCCCTGGGCGCCACGCTGTACGCGGCCGTCGAGGGATCCTCGCCCTTCCGCCGCACGTCCACCTTCTCCACGCTCACCGCTATCGTCTCGGAGCCGCTGCCGGAGCCCCGCCGCGCCGGCCCCCTCGGGCCCGTCCTCCAACGGCTGATGGACAAGCGCCCCGAGTCCCGCCCGGAGGCCGACCAGGCCCGGGCACTGCTCCAGGCCGTCGCGGACACGGGCGTCACCGACACGCCGACGTCCACCCTGCGGGGCCCGGGGTCCACGCCTCCGCGCGCGGAGACGGAACGCAGCGTCCCGTCGGTACCGCCGGGGTTCGGGCCTCCGCAGAGCGCGACCGGGCCGCAGGGCACGGGCCCCGGCGAGCAGAGCCCCGGCACCGGCCCTCAGGGCTCCGGTCCGGTCGACCCCGAAAGCACCACCCCCGGGGCCTCCGCCCCGACCACTGCGATGAACCCCGACCCCACCTCCTCCCGCCGCAAGGCGCGCGTCCTGCTGGCCGCCGCGGCTGTCGCCGCAGTCCTCGCCGCCGCCGGGACCACGGTCGCCCTCCTCGGCGACTCCGAAGGCAAGGAGACCGGCACAGCACGGACCGACGCGGCCCGCGGGGAGACCGGGTCCTCCGAACCCGGCGGGGCGGGCGACGGCTCGAACGCCCCGAGGGCCACGCAACAGGGCGACGACAAGGACACCGCTCCCACCGGGAAACCGGCCGACAAGAAGGACCCCGAGCCCACCGGCCGCGCGACCACACCGGCCCCCGGAAAGTCGATCCGCGGCGCCGGTGCGGGGACGCCGGACGGCGGCACCTCCGGCGGCGGCGCCCCGACGGGCGGCGGTTCGACCACCCCGGCCCCGGTCTGCCACCCCATCGGCGGCGGCAAGTACAACTGCCAGGTCTGGAAGACCGCCGACTCCTACACCGCCTCCGGCACCAAGGCGGGCATCCTCAACGCGGGCACCAACTACTTCTACTGCCAGCAGAACCTGGGCCGCCGCGAGACCTCCGGGGAGTGGACCAACATCTGGTGGGCGAAGACCGACGACGACAGCGGCAACACCGACGTCTGGGTCAGCGACGTCTACATCAGGGGCGGCGACAACGACGCGCCGGTCCCCGGGCTCCCGCTCTGCTGAGCCCGCGCCGAGGCGGCCACGTAGCGCTCCAGACCGGAGGCCGTGACCAGCTTCTCCTCGATGAACAGCCGTGTGCCCCGCTCGCACAGCCGCCGGTCTCCGCGTGCCCGTGCGCAGAACTCCTCGGGCACGACACCGAACAGCTCCCGCAGCCGTGGCAGCCCGACGAGGAGCTCGGTCAGCAGCTCCCGCTCACCCGGGTGCGTACGGGGAGTGCCCGTGCCGTCGTGGAGGACGCCGTGCCGGTTGACGTAGGCGTAGGCCCCCGGCAGGCGGGTGCCGTCCGCGAGGTCGATCCGGACGTCGGGCGACGGCAGCCAGGCCCGGTCGAAGTTGCCGCCCGGCAGCGGCACGCCCTCGCTGGCGTCGATCACCGCCAGCTGTTCGGCGGCGAGCCACAGGACGAACAGCTCCCGCACGGTGCCCGGGGCGCAGACCGGCGACGCCGATACGTATCCCATGCGGCTCACGTGCGCGGAGACACCCGCGTCGATGCCCGTCACCCGTGCCTTCACCATCGGCAGCGGTGAGCTGATCCCGAACTCCGTCATCTTGTGCCGCAACTGCCCCGGGCAGCCGTTGGAGCCGATGGCGATGACCGGTGTGCGGTCCTCGTACACCAGCCGCTCCGGCGGCAGGAAGCGGTCCCCGTCGAGGAGTCCGGAATGCGCGGGCCACGCGCCCGGATACAGCAAGGGGTGCTCGCGCGGGGCCTCGGCGAGTCCGAGTGCCCGCAGCGTGCGATCGGTGCCGTCGTCCATGGGCCGCTCAGTCCGCCGGCGGGATCTCGCCGGAGCCGCGGGTGATCAGCCGGGTCGGCAGCTCGATGCGCTCGGGGGTGACCAGGGTGCCGTCCAGCTGCCGGAAGAGACGTTCCGCCGCGGTGCGGCCGATGTCCGAGGCGTCCTGGGCGACGACCGTGACGCCCGGCTGCAGCAGGTCGGCGAGCTCGATGTCGTCGAAGCCGACCAGGGCGACGCGGCGGGCATGCTCGGCGAGCACGCGGATCACGGTGACCGTCACGCGGTTGTTGCCCGCGAAGATCGCCGTGACCGGATCCGGGCCGGTCAGCATCTCCTCGGCGGCCCTGCGCACCCGCTCGGGGCCGGTGACGCCGAGGGACATCCAGGAGCCCGCCACCGGTATGCCCGCGTCCTCCATCGCCGCCCGGTAGCCGCGCAGCCGCTCGGCGGCGGTGTGGATGCGGGGCATGTCGCCGATGAAGCCGATCCGGCGGTGCCCGTGGGCGATGAGGTGGGCGACGCCGTCGCGGGCGCCGCCGAAGTTGTCCGACAGCACCACGTCGGCGTCGATGTGCCCGGCCGGCCGGTCCACGAACACCGTGGCGACACCCGCCTTGAGCTCGGGCTCCAGGTACCGGTGGTCGTCCCCGGCCGGGATCACCACCAGCCCGTCCACCCGCCGCGCGCACAGGGCCAGCACCAGCTCCTGCTCGCGCTCGGGGTCCTCCGCGCTGGAGCCGTTGATCAGCAGGGCGCCGTGTGCGCGGGCCACCTCCTCGACCGAGCGGCTCAGCGGCCCGTAGAACGGGTCCGCGAGGTCCTCCAGGACCAGGCCGATACTCGCCGTGCGGCCCTTGCGCAGCACCCGCGCGCTGTCGTTGCGGCGGAAGCCGAGGGCGTCGATCGCCTCCTGGACCCGCCGCTCCGTCTCCGGGGTGACCCCCGGCTCTCCGTTCACGACCCGGGAGACCGTCTTGAGGCCGACTCCGGCGCGTGCCGCTACGTCCTTCATGGTCGGCCGGGTGCCGTAGCGTGCTGCGGATCGGAGGGGTGGCTGGGGCACGGTGCGGTGTCCTGTCCTGTCGTCCACGGGGGTGCGTCGATCCTGGGTTTGTATGAGGATGTGGCGTCGAGCATAGAGCCTGGACAACGTTGTCAGGCTCGGGGGAGACTGTCCACCGCAATCTCCGGACCCGCGCACCGCCACGGGACCGGTCCGCTGCTTGCCCTGCTTGATGGCTTTCTCGGCGTTTTTCTCAGGCATGCCCGACGGGGAGATCCGACTCTGATGCACACCGACCTCGTGGCCGCGCTCGACATCGGCGGCACCAAGATCGCCGGCGCTCTGGTGGACGGCCGTGGCCGGATCCTGGTCCGCGCCCAGCGGCCGACGCCCGCACGGGAGGACGGCGACACCGTGATGCGGGCCGTGGAGGAGGTGCTCGGCGAGCTCACCGCGTCCCCGCTGTGGGGGCGTGCCACGGCCGTGGGGATCGGCAGCGCCGGGCCCGTGGACGCCTCCGCGGGCACGGTGAGCCCGGTCAACGTGGCCGGCTGGCGCGACTACCCGCTCGTCGCCCGGGTCCGTGCCGCCGCCGGGAACCTGCCGGTCGAGCTGATCGGAGACGGCGTGGCGATCACGGCGGCCGAGCACTGGCAAGGCGCCGCCCGCGGCCATGACAACGCGCTGTGCATGGTCGTCTCCACGGGCGTCGGCGGCGGTCTGGTGCTCGGCGGCCGGCTGCACCCCGGGCCCACCGGCAACGCGGGCCACATCGGCCACATCAGCGTGGACCTCGACGGCGATCTGTGCCCGTGCGGCTCGCACGGCTGCGTGGAGCGCATCGCGAGCGGCCCCAACATCGCCCGGCGCGCGCTGGAGAACGGCTGGCTGCCCGGGTCCGACGGGGACACCTCCGCCGCCGCGGTGGCCGCCGCGGCCCGGTCCGGCGACCCGGTGGCCCTCGCCTCCTTCGAGCGGGCCGCCCAGGCCCTGGCCGCCGGGATCGCCGCCACCGCGACCCTCGTGGAGATCGACATCGCGGTGATCGGCGGGGGAGTGGGCAAGGCGGGCGACGTCCTGTTCGAACCCCTGCGCAAGGCCCTGAGCACCTACGCGACCCTGTCCTTCGTCCGGCACCTGACCGTGGCACCGGCCCAGATGGGCACCGACGCCGGGCTGGTGGGCGCGGCGGCGGCCGCGCTGGCGAAGCGGACGGACGCGGCGGCGGCCGGGGTGTGAGACCGGGTCGGCCGATCGAGCAGGAACGTTCAGCCAGCGGTGGCGAGGAGGGCGGTGCGGGGACCGACGTGGCCGCAGTCCCGGGCGATACGGACCGGTCCGGTCCGTTTAGCCGGAAATCAGCCGGACGGGTGTGCGATGTGGCACGATCGCGCTTGTGAGCAGCAGACCCGTCTCGGCACAGCACCTGCGCGACCTCGCCCGACTGCGCCGCGTCAAGGACCGGATCGACCGGGAGTACGCCAAGCCTCTCGACGTCGAGGCGCTCGCCCGGGGCGTGCACATGTCGGCCGGGCACCTCAGCCGCGAGTTCCGGCAGGCGTACGGCGAGTCTCCGTACAGCTATCTCATGACGCGGCGCATCGAGCGGGCGATGGCCCTGCTGCGCCGGGGCGATCTCAGTGTCACCGAGGTGTGTTTCGAGGTCGGCTGCGCGTCGCTGGGCACGTTCAGCACCCGTTTCACCGAGCTGGTCGGCATGCCGCCCAGCGCCTACCGGCGTGAGGCGGCGCGCGCGACGGTGGGCATCCCGTCGTGCGTGTCGAAGCAGGTGACCAGACCGGTCAGGAATCGAGAAGCGCCCGCCGCGAGCCGAAACTAGCGTGATGGCCATGGACCTTCACATTCACGCCAGCTTCCTCCCGCACGACGACCCGGACGCCGCCCTGGCGTTCTACCGCGACACCCTCGGCTTCGAGGTCAGAAACGACGTCGGTTACGAGGGCATGCGCTGGATCACCGTCGGCCCCGTCGGCCAGCCGGGCACGAACATCGTGCTGCACCCGCCGGCCGCCGACCCCGGCATCACCGAGGACGAGCGCCGCACCATCGCCGAGATGATGGCCAAGGGCACCTACGCCAGCATCGTCCTGGCCACCACCGACGTCGACGGCACCTTCGAGCGGGTGCAGGCGGGCGATGCCGAGGTGGTCCAGGAGCCGGTGGACCAGCCCTACGGCGTCCGCGACTGCGCCTTCCGCGACCCGGCGGGCAACATGGTCCGCATCCAGCAGCTCACGGCGTCGTGACAGCCCCCGCACCGCACCTCCCTCCGCGCCGCCCCCCGGGGAGCGGCGCGGGGGAACGAGATCGTCCGAGCGCGGCAGTCCCGCCCGACAGATGGAGACACCATGAGCAAGGCCACGACGACGGACAGACAGTCGCCCGGGCCGCACGTTGCCGACAGCCATGACGTGATCCGCGTGCACGGAGCGCGCGAGAACAACCTCAGGGACGTCAGCATCGAGATCCCGAAGCGACGGCTGACGGTGTTCACCGGCGTCTCCGGCTCGGGCAAGAGCTCGCTGGTGTTCGACACGATCGCGGCGGAGTCGCAGCGGCTGATCAACGAGACCTACAGCGCCTTCCTGCAGGGGTTCATGCCGAACCTGGCCCGCCCCGAGGTCGACGTGCTGGACGGGCTGACGACCGCGATCGCCGTCGACCAGCAACGCATGGGCTCCGATCCGCGCTCCACCGTCGGCACCGCCACCGACGCCAACGCGATGCTGCGGATCCTCTTCAGCCGGCTCGGCACGCCCCACATCGGCCCGCCCGGCGCCTTCTCCTTCAACACCGCCTCGGTCTCGGCGAGCGGCGGATTCACCGTGGACCGCGGGGCCGACAAGACCAAGACGGAGAAGGTGTCCTTCAGCCGCACCGGCGGCATGTGCACGCACTGCGAGGGCCGGGGCACCGTCTCCGACATCGACCTCACCCAGCTCTACGACGACTCCAAGTCGTTGTCGGAGGACCCGTTCACCATCCCCACCTACACCGGTGACGGCTGGGTGGTCCGGGTCATCGCCGAGTCGGGCTTCTTCGACAAGGAGAAGCCGATCCGCGAGTACACCAAGAAGGAGCGGCACGACTTCCTGTACCGCGAGCCGGTCAAGGTGAAGATCAACGGGGTCAACCTCACCTACGAGGGTCTGATCCCGAAGCTCCAGAAGAGCTTCCTCTCGAAGGACCGCGAGTCGATGCAGCCGCACATCCGGGCCTTCGTGGACCGGGCGGTCACCTTCACCCGGTGCCCCGACTGTGACGGCACCCGGCTCAGCGAACTCGCCCGCTCCTCGAAGATCGGCGAGGTGAACATCGCCGACGCCTGTGCGATGGAGATCCGGGACCTCGCGGAGTGGGTCCGCGGACTCGACGAGCCGTCGGTGGCGCCGCTGCTGACCAAGCTCCGGCACACCCTCGACTCGTTCGTGGAGATCGGTCTCGGCTACCTCTCCCTCGACCGGGCGTCGGGCACGCTCTCCGGCGGCGAGGCGCAGCGCACCAAGATGATCCGCCACCTCGGCTCCTCGCTCACGGACGTCACCTACGTCTTCGACGAGCCGTCCATCGGTCTGCACCCCCATGACATCCAGCGGATGAACAACCTGCTGCTGCGCCTGCGCGACAAGGGCAACACCGTGCTGGTCGTGGAGCACAAGCCCGAGACGATCGCCATCGCGGACCACGTCGTGGACCTCGGCCCCGGCGCCGGCACGGCGGGCGGCACCGTCTGCTTCGAGGGCACCCTGGAAGGGCTGCGGGGCAGCGGCACCGTCACGGGCCGTCACCTCGACGACCGCGCCAAGATCAAGGCGACGGTCCGCAAGCCCACCGGCGCGCTGGAGATCCGGGGCGCCTCGGCGAACAACCTGCAGGGCGTCGACGTCGACATCCCGCTCGGTGTCCTCACCGTCGTCACCGGCGTCGCGGGCTCCGGCAAGAGCTCGCTGGTGCACGGCTCGATCCCCGCCGAGGAAGGCGTGGTCGCGATCGACCAGACCCCGATCCGCGGCTCCCGGCGCAGCAACCCGGCGACCTACACCGGTCTGGCCGACCCCATCCGCAAGGCCTTCGCCAAGGCCAACGGGGTCAAGCCGGCGCTGTTCAGCGCCAACTCCGAGGGCGCCTGCCCCACCTGCAACGGCGCCGGTGTCATCTACACCGACCTGGCGATCATGCAGAGTGTGGCCACCCCCTGCGAGGAGTGCGAGGGCCGGCGGTTCGAGGCGTCGGTGCTGGAGTACCGCCTCGGCGGCCGCGACATCAGCGAGGTGCTGGCGATGCCGGTGGCCGAGGCCGAGGAGTTCTTCGGCAGCGGCGAGGCCAGGACCCCGGCCGCGCACAAGATCCTTCAGCGTCTCGCGGACGTGGGGCTCGGCTACCTCACCCTCGGGCAGCCGCTCACGACCCTGTCCGGCGGCGAGCGGCAGCGCCTCAAGCTGGCCACGCACATGGGCGACAAGGGCGGCGTCTACGTCCTCGACGAGCCGACCACCGGTCTGCACCTGGCGGACGTGGAGCAGCTGCTCGGCCTGCTCGACCGGCTCGTCGACTCCGGCAAGTCGGTCATCGTGATCGAGCACCACCAGGCGGTCATGGCGCACGCCGACTGGATCATCGACCTCGGCCCGGGCGCGGGTCACGACGGCGGCCGGATCGTCTTCGAGGGCACCCCGGCCGACCTCGTCGAGGCCCGCTCCACCCTGACCGGGGAGCACCTGGCGGCCTACGTGGGCGCCTGAGGGAGGTCCGTACGGCCGTGAGGCGAGCCGCCCGGCGCGCTCCGGGACCCGCCTCACGGCCTTGCGGCCACCACGTCGGACATTGAAGACAAATCAGTCGAATATCGGCAGCCGGTGAGGGCACTCCGTCTTCTGAATCCCCCACGGAACGGAGCCGCTGATGATCGTCAAGAAGATGCACGAGATGGGCGTCCGCAGCGAGCACGCCTACATGGCCGGCATGGCCTCCATCGGCCTCAGCGTCGTCGCCTGGATGGGCTCCAGGAAGATGGAGCCCGGTACCGGTGTCGCCCGTGCCGACCGCTGGGGCATCTTCGTCGGCGAGTGGGCCCCCACCTTCTTCGGTCTCGGCCTCGCCCTGTCGCACTACGAGCAGCAGGACGGCACCCTCACCGCCGACGTCCACGAGCTCCGGCCGACGCGCAAGGCGGGCTGAACGGCCCATCCCGCCGCGCGCCCGGCGCCGCTACCGCGCACCCTGGTGCCATGGCGTCCGTGAAACCCGTCGTGGTCTACCCGCCCGCCGCGGACGGCGGCCGGCGGGTCCGTGTGGACGACCAGTTCCTCGGTATCGCCTACGGGCCGCTCGACGTCGCCGAGTTCCTGCGGCGAGCCGGGATCGAGGACGCGGACGAGGCGTACGTGGCGGCCACGGGCCTGATCGAGTGGCGCGGCGGCGGTCCCGGGGTGTGGGCGGCCGACGCGGACGACGACTCCGCGTAGTGCCGGCTTCGCCCGGTCGCAGGCGGCTGCGTGACCCCGGGGCGGGTCCGGCAGTTGAGTCGGGCATGAAGAAGCGCAGCATGCTCGCCATCGCCTCCCTCGCCACCGGTTTCGTCGTCGCGGCGGTCACCCCGTCCCACGCCCTCGGGGACGGCCTCGGCACCCTGAGTGTCGACGAGACCCTCAAGTCCATCGACGACACCGTCGCCAAGGACAGCCTGTCCCTGGACCGGGAGGACGGCGCACAGGCGAAGAAGAAGGGCTGACGAGCCGCACGGCCCCGCAGCCACGGCGTCGGCGCTCCCGAGTGAGGGGGGCGCCGGCGCCGTCGTCATGCGCCCTCAACTGCGGCTGGTTTCCGTGGCAGGGTGGAGCGGGCAAGCCTCAGGGGGCCAACAGAAGAGGGGGACCTGTGACCGTCGTCTGGATCAACGGCGCGTTCGGTGCGGGGAAGACCACCACCGCACGGGAACTGATCGAACTGATCCCGAACAGCACGCTCTTCGACCCGGAGGTCATCGGCGGCGCGCTCGCCCACCTGCTGCCACCGAAACGCCTCGCCGAGGTCGGCGACTTCCAGGACCTGCCGATCTGGCGGCGGCTCGTGATCGACACGGCGGCCGCGATGCTCGCCGAGCTCGGCGGGACCCTCGTCGTCCCCATGACCCTGCTGCGCCAGGAGTACCGCGACGAGATCTTCGGCGGCCTGGCCGCGCGCAGGATCCCGGTCAGCCACATCCTGCTCGCTCCGGCCGAAACGATACTGCGGGAGCGGATAGCGAGCCGTGAGGTCCCGCGCGACCTTCCCGACGGCGACATGCGAATACGCCAGTGGTCCTTCGACCACATCGAGCCCTACCGGGCCGCTCTCGCCTCCTGGCTCACCGCCGACGCCCACCCCGTCGACACCAGCGCCCTCACGCCGTACGAGACGGCCGTCAGGATCGCCGAGGCCGTCACCGGCGGTGCCGTGCCCGTCTGCGACATCGTGCAGACGCCCGAACCGACCGCCGAGACCGTCGCCGCAGGAGTGCTCCTCTTCGACGAGCAGGACCGGGTGCTGCTCGTCGACCCCACGTACAAGGCCGGCTGGGAGTTCCCCGGCGGAGTCGTCGAACCCGGTGAGGCGCCCGCGCGCGCCGGTATCCGCGAGGTCGCCGAGGAGACCGGCATCAGCCTCGACGAGGTGCCGAGCCTGCTCGTCGTCGACTGGGAGCGCCCCGCACCCCCCGGATTCGGCGGTCTGCGGCTGCTCTTCGACGGCGGCCGGCTGCACTCCGCCGAGGCGGGCAGGCTGCTGCTGCCCGGCCCCGAGCTGCGCGCCTGGCGGTTCGTCACCGAGGAGGAGGCCGCCGACCTGCTGCCCCCGGTGCGCTACGAGCGGCTGCGCTGGGCCCTGCGGGCGCGCGAACGCGGAGCGGCGCTCTATCTGGAGGCCGGGGTACCGGTCGGCTGACAACGGGCCCGCCGTGCATTTCTCCGGCGGCATGCGCCGACGCGCCATGATCGCCATGTCCCTGGTGTGCGACCCGGAGCTGCTGATCACCGACGAGCCCACCACCGCCCCGGACGTCACCGTCCAGGCGCAGATCCTGGACCTGATCCGCGACCTCCAGGAGGAGTTCGGCTCGTTCTCCGGCGGCCAGCGCCAGCGCCAGCGCCAGCGCATCGGCATCGCCCGCGACCTGGCCCTGCGGCCCAAGCTGATCGTGGCCGACGAACCCGTCTCCGCGCTGGACGTCTCCATCCAGGCGCAGGTCGTCAACCTGCTCCAGGACCTCCAGCGGGAGTTCGGCATCGCGTTCGTCTTCATCGCCCACGACCTCGCCGTCGTACGGCACTTCTCCGAACGGCTCGCCGTGATGTATCTCGGCAAGATCGTCGAGGTCGCCGAGCGGGAGTCCCTGTACACCGGGCCCAGGCACCCCTACACGCACGCACTGCTGTCCGCCGTGCCCGAGGCCGACCCGGACGCCGTCGACCGGCGCGAACGCATCCGGCTCGCCGGCGACGTGCCCTCCCCGATCGACCCGCCCTCCGACTGCCGCTTCCGCACCCGCTGCTGGAAGGCACAGGAGCAGTGCGCCCTGGAGGAGCCGCCCCTCGTACGCGTCGAGGGCAGCCCTCGGGCCACCTGACCGCCTGCCACTTCCCCGAGGAACCGTCCGTGACCGCTCGCGAGAAGGACATCGTCCTGGACCCGGCCCTCGACCAGGGCCGGTCACACGGGGGCGGATCAGCCGTGCGCCGCGTTCCGCAGCGCACGGCCCGCCCGACTCGTCACCGGGGCTCCGTGCCCGAAGCAGGCCACGTCCGGGTCCAGTTCGGCCAGGAGCCGGCAGGCCGCGAGGACCTGTGGGCGGTCGAGGTTGAACACCCCCGGCATCACCGTGCCGTCGACGGGTGACGCGGCGACCGTGTCACCCGTGAACAGCACCCCGAGTTCCGGGAGATGGAGCGCGATGCTGCCGTGCGTGTGGCCCGGGACGTGCACGACCCGGGCCCCGCCACCGAGGTCCAGCAGGTCGCCGCCGGACACCTCCGTGAGCCGCGGCGGCCGGGCGAAGTCCCCCTCGGGCAGGAGCTTCGACGCCTGCTCGTGCAGCGGCCGCTCCCAGTCCTCGAACAGCGGCGGCGGGCCCGGGACGTCCCCGCGCACGAACGGTGCGTCCAACCGGTGGAACAGCACCTCGGCGCCGCTCAGCGCGGCGAACTCGCCCGCCCCGCCCGCGTGGTCCTCGTGGAAGTGGGTGAGCACGATCCGCCGTACGTCCCGGGGGTGCCGGCCCAGCGCCGTCACCGCCTCGGCGATCGGGGCGCCGGAGCCGGCCGGGCCGGCGTCGATCAGGGTGAGTTCGCCGCCGTCGCGCCACAGGTAGGCCTGGCCGACCGGGAAACGCAGCAGGTGCAGGCGGGGGGACAGCTCGATGACGTCCATGGGACGACCGCAGCAGAAGGCCCCCGTCCGAGGACGAGGGCCTTCTGCTGCGGGCAGAGCGGTCAGCTCGCGGCGTACGTGCGCAGGAACAGCGCCTCCGCCACCGACAGCCGCTCCAGCTCCTCGGGCGACACACTCTCGTCCACCGCGTGGATCTGGGCCTCCGGCTCGCTCAGTCCGATGAGCAGGATCTCCGCACGCGGGTAGAGCGCGGCCAGCGTGTTGCACAGCGGGATCGAGCCGCCCTGCCCCGCGTACTGCATCTCCTGCCCCGGGTAGGCGACCGCCATCGCCGCCGCCATGGCCTGGTAGGCCGGGCTGGTGGTGTCGGCGCGGAACGGCTGGCCCTCGCCGATCTGCTCGGTGCTCACCCGCGCACCCCACGGCGTGTGCGCCTCCAGGTGCGCCTGGAGCAGCTTGGTCGCCGCGGACGCGTCCACCCCCGGCGGCACCCGCAGGCTGATCAGCGCCCGGGCGCTCGCCTGCACGGACGGGGTGGCGCCGACCACCGGCGGGCAGTCGATGCCGATGACCGTGACGGCCGGCCGCGCCCAGATGCGGTCGGCGACCGTCCCGGAGCCGATCAGTTCGACGCCGTCCAGCACCTTGGCGTCCCGGCGGAACTGCTCATCCTCGTACTGGAGCCCGTCCCAGCCCGCATCAGCTGAGAGCCCCTCGACGGTCGTCGAGCCGTCCTCGGCACGCAGCGAGTCCAGCACGCGGATCAGCGCGGCGAGCGCGTCGGGAGCGGCACCGCCGAACTGGCCCGAGTGGAGGTTGCCCGCGAGCGTGTCGACCTGGACGCGCACCATGGTCATGCCGCGCAGGGTGGAGGTGACGGTCGGCAGACCGACCCGGAAGTTGCCCGCGTCGCCGATCACGATCGTGTCCGCCGCCAGCAGCTCCGGGTGTTCCTCCGCGTACCGCTCCAGACCGCCCGTGCCCATCTCCTCGGAGCCCTCGGCGATCACCTTCACATGCACGGGCACACCGCCGTTCGCCTTGAGCGCGCGCAGCGCCAGCAGATGCATGATCAGGCCGCCCTTGCAGTCGGCGGCCCCGCGCCCGTACCAGCGGCCGTCCCGCTCGGTCAGCTCGAACGGCGGGGTCGTCCAGGCGGCCTCGTCCAGCGGCGGCTGCACGTCGTAGTGGGCGTAGAGCAGGACGGTCTTCGCGCCCTGCGGGCCGGGCAGAAAGCCGTAGACCGACTGCGTGCCGTCGGGGGTGTCGAGCAAGGCCACGTCCTGGAATCCCTCGGCGGCGAGGGCGTCCGCGACCCAGCGGGCGGCGCCCTCGCTCTCGCTGCGGGGGAACTGGTCGAAGTCCGCCACCGACCGGAAGGCCACCAGTTCGGTGAGCTCCTCCTTCGCCCTGGGCATCAGCGAGGCGACGGTCTCGGCGACCGGATTCGACGACATGGGCACGCTCCTCGTGGGTGCGACGTTGTACGGATGCGTACCTCTCTCGGTACGCGGTGATCGTGTGGCGCGGGCGCGTCCCCGTGTAAGGGCCACCCACGCTGCCGATCCTCCCACAGCGGCCTGCGGTGACCGCCGCCGTAGGATGCGGGAGACAGCGGCAGGCGGCTTGATCGGGAGCAGTAGACCATCGTGAGCAGCGAGAACTCTTCGGCGGACGACGCGCGGCAGGTGTGGGACGTCGTCGTGGTGGGCGCGGGACCCGCGGGCGCTTCAGCCGCGTACGCGGCGGCAGTGGCCGGCAGACGCGTGCTGTTGCTGGAGAAGGCCGAACTGCCGCGGTACAAGACGTGCGGCGGCGGCATCATCGGCCCCTCGCGCGACGCCCTGCCGCCCGGCTTCGAGCTGCCGCTCAGGGACCGGGTGCACGCGGTGACCTTCTCCAACAACGGCCGTTTCACGCGCACGCGCCGCTCCAGGCAGATGCTCTTCGGGCTGATCAACCGGCCCGAGTTCGACCAGCAGCTCGTCGAGCACGCGCAGAAGGCGGGCGCCGAGCTGCGCACGGGTGTCACGGTCCAGCGGGTGGAGCAGCACGGCTCGACGGTGCCGGACCGGCGCACGGTCGCCGTGGTCCTGCAGGGCGGCGAGGTCGTGCTCGCCCGCGCCGTCGTCGGGGCGGACGGCAGTGCCAGCCGCATAGGGGCGCATGTCGGGGTCAAGCTCGCCCAGGTGGACCTCGGTCTGGAGGCGGAGATCCCGGTGCCGGAGACCGTCGCCGAGGACTGGAAGGGCCGGGTGCTCATCGACTGGGGCCCGATGCCGGGCAGTTACGGCTGGGTCTTCCCCAAGGGCGACACCCTGACCGTCGGGGTGATCTCGGCCCGTGGCGAAGGGGCCGCCACCAAACGGTACTTGGAGGAGTTCATCGGCCGGCTGGGCCTCGCCGGCTTCGAACCGAGCATCTCCTCGGGGCACTTGACCCGCTGCCGCGCCGACGACTCGCCGCTCTCCCGCGGACGGGTGCTGGTGTGCGGTGACGCCGCCGGGCTCCTGGAGCCGTGGACCCGCGAGGGCATCTCCTTCGCGCTGCGGTCCGGCCGGCTGGCGGGGGAGTGGGCGGTGCGGATCGCCGAAGCGCACGACGCCGTCGACACGCGCCGGCAGGCTCTCAACTACGCGTTCGCGGTCAAGGCCGGGCTCGGGGTGGAGATGAGCGTCGGCAAGCGGCTGCTCACGGCGTTCGAGCGCCGTCCCGGGCTGTTCCACGCGGCGCTGACGGGCCTCCGTCCCGCGTGGCGGGCGTTCAAGGAGATCACGCAGGGCTCGACGTCGCTGGGTGAGATCGTCCGCACGTATCCGATCGCCCAGCGCGCCCTGGCCGCGATGGACCGCCGTCCCGCCGCGGCTGCGGAGGTCAGCTCGTCCGAGTGATCTCGAAGACGGGGTGGTCCGGGGCGATGCGGCGCAGCTCGTCGTCCGGGGAGTCGGGGCCGACTCCGTTGAAGAAGACCCCGACCTCCGCCTTCCAGCGCTTGAGGTAGGCGCGCAGGATCGGGGTCTTGTCGTCGTCGCCGACCTCGGCCGCGGTGAAGGTGTCCACGTGCTTGCCGAGGTGCAGTTCGCCGCCGCCCGCGGCGCGCATGTTGTGCGTCCACTGCACATGGCCGCGGGGTGCGACCAGGTACTGCTTGCCGTCCAGGGTCAGCAGGTTGACCGGGGTGGTGCGCCACTGGCCGCTCTTGCGGCCGCGGACGGCGAGGACGCGGGAGCCCCAGACGCTGACGCCGCGGCGGGTCAGCCAGGCCACGACGCGGTTGAGGACGTTGACGGTGAACCAGCCGGGCTTCTGGACGTGCGTGGACATGGGGTCCCCTCGGGTGATGGCGAAGCGGCGCTCTCTTCCGTGAGCACTGCTCTCGCTCGTTCTGCTGTCAGTCTGCATGGGGTCGTACACCAAAGCAAGAGCACTGCTCTCTAATTTGTTCACCGCTCTCTTCTGTGTGCACTGCTCTTCTTCCATGGGAGACTGCTCGGCATGAGCACCGCACAGGGCGCCCGTGCCAGGGCCAGGATCGAAGTGACCGCGGCCATCAAGGACGAGGCCCGCAGACAGCTCGCGGCGGAGGGCGCCGCCCGGCTCTCGCTGCGTGCCGTGGCCCGTGAGCTCGGCATGGTCTCCTCCGCGCTGTACCGCTACTTCCCCAGCCGTGACGACCTGCTGACAGCCCTCATCATCGATGCCTACGACTCCCTCGGCGAGTGCGCCGAGACCGCGCACGAGCCGGCGGCCGACCCCTTCCGGCGCTGGATCACGGTCTGCGAGGCGGTACGCGGCTGGGCGCTGGACCATCCGCACGAGTACGCGCTGATCTACGGCTCGCCCGTCCCGGGCTACACGGCCCCCGAAGCCACCGTCCCGGCCGCCGCCCGCGTCGGGCTCCTGCTCATCGGCATCGCCCGCGACGCCCACCGTGACCCGGAGCTCGCCCGGCCCCCGCTGGTGGACGAGCTCCGCCCGGAGGCCGAACGCATGGCCGCCGACCTCGCCCCCGACCTCCCCCCAGAGGTCGTGACGGCACTCGTCGCGGCCTGGGCCCAGCTGTACGGACTGGTCGGCTTCGAGCTGTTCGGCCAGTTCAACCGGGTGGTGGAGGACCGGGAGACGTTCTTCCGGCATGCGGCGGGGCAACTCGCCCGGGGAGTCGGGCTGGTTCCCACCACCCCGTAGGCCACCGGGCCGGTGCACGGGCCTACTTCCCGGGGAGTACGCGTGATCACCACGCCGGGTGACGCGGCCGCCCGAGCGTGGCGTCTAGCGTGGCCGGTATGGACGAGCAGCGTGCGCGGGGCGCGTCGCCGCGGTGGTGGCGGCACGGGCGCGCCTGGTGGGACCGGTGGGACGGGCGTGAGCCGCCATGGCCCTGGCGGTCCACGGTCCTCGTGACCGCGTTCGTCCTGGTCGGGTCGAACTTCGCCGAGCACGGGCAGCAGGGCGAGCGGGCGGAGCTGGATCTCTTCGCGCGGGCGCTGCTGCTCGTGGCCGGCGGGCTGCTGCTGTGGCGGAAGCGGTATCCGGTGGCCGTGGTGTTCGGCACGGCGGCCGCCGTCATGGTCTATCTGGGGGCCGGGTATCCCTACGGGCCGGTGCTCTTCACCGTGGCCCTCGCCTGCTTCAGCGCGATCGTGGCCGGGCACCGCCGGGCGGCGTGGGCCGCGATGGGCATGCTCTGGGCCGGACACGTCCTGGTGGCGCACTGGCTCTTCCGGTGGCTGCCGCCGTCCGGTGACTCCGCCGCCTCCTGGGGTGAGGAGATCGTCGTCGCCACGTGGGTGGTGGCGATCGCGGCGGTGTCGGAGCTGTTCCGCGTCCGGCGCGAACAGTGGGCCAGGGAACGGGCCGAACGGGCCGAGGCCGCGCGGCGGCGGGCCGACGAGGAGCGGCTGCGGATCGCCCGGGAGCTGCACGACGTCCTCGCCCACAGCATCTCCGTCATCAACGTGCAGGCCGGGGTCGGCCTCGCGCTCCTCGACACCGACCCCGAGCAGGCCCGCACGGCCCTCACCACGATCAAGGACCAGAGCAAGGAGGCGCTCGGCGAGGTGCGCCAGGTGCTCGACACCCTGCGTACCCCCGGTGACGCGCCGCGCGCCCCCGCGCCGGGGCTCGACCGGCTGCCCGAACTGGTGGAGCAGGCCGGGAGCGCGGGCCTTACGGTGGACGTCCAGGGGGAGCCGCCGCGCCTCGCACCGGGCACCGACCTCGCCGCCTTCCGGATCGTCCAGGAGGCCCTGACCAACGTCGTCCGGCACTCGGGGTCGCGGCACGCGCGCGTGCACCTCGCGTCCGAGGCGGGCCTGCTGCGGCTGCGCGTGGATGACGACGGGCCCGCGACCGGGGACGACGCGGGCGGCAGCGGCAACGGACTCGCCGGGATGCGGGAGCGGGCCGCGGCCCTGGGTGGCACCATCGAAGCGGGCCCCCGCCCGGACGGAGGGTTCCGGGTACTCGCCGTGCTGCCGCTGACGGCATCCGGCGGCACGTCCCCCGGACCGACGCAGGAGGACCGTTGATCCGAGTGCTGCTGGCCGACGACCAGTCCCTGGTGAGGGCCGGGTTCCGGGCACTGCTCGACGCGCAGCCCGACATCGAGGTGGCCGGGGAGGCCGCCGACGGCGAGGAGGCCGTGCGCCGGATCCGCGAACTGCGCCCCGACGTCGTCCTGATGGACATCCGCATGCCCGCCCTCGACGGCCTCGCCGCGACCCGGCAGGTCACCGGCGACCCCGGCCTGAAGGACGTCAGGGTCGTCATGCTCACCACGTTCGAGCTCGACGAGTACGTCTTCGAGGCGATCCGCTCCGGCGCCTCGGGCTTCCTGGTCAAGGACACCGAGCCGGAGGAACTCCTGCGCGCCGTCCGGGCGGTGGTCGCGGGTGACGCCCTGCTGTCGCCGGGCGTGACGCGGCGGCTGATCTCCGAGTTCGCCTCCCGCTCCAAGGAACCGGCGGCGGCCGGCGCCCTGGCCCGGCTCACCGAGCGGGAGCGGGAGGTGATGGCGCTGGTCGGGATCGGCCTGTCCAACGAGGAGATCGCCCGCCGCCTGGTCGTCAGCCCGCTGACCGCGAAGACCCACGTCAGTCGCACCATGGTGAAGCTCGGCGCCCGCGACCGGGCCCAACTGGTCGTGCTCGCCTACGAGTCGGGGCTGGTACGGCCGGGCTGGCTGGGCTGATCCGCCGTCCGGAACCGGACCAGGACGCTGACGACCCGCGCGACGAAGAGGACCGGCGCGAGCACCGTGCCGGCGAGCAGCAGCAGGCGCTCGGCCGTGTCCGGCAGGCCGAAGAGCAGCGCGGGCCCGGCCACTGCCCCGAACACCACCGCAGCGGCGAAGGCCGCACTGCACAGCGCGTACCCGATCTCGACGGTGATCGCGTCGCGTTCACCCTGACTGCGCCGTCCCCCGTGACTGGTCATACGGCGAGTGAAACAGGGGTGCGCCCGGCGGGCAAGGCAGCCCGCCGGGCGCACGGTCGGAGGCGTCCCCCGGGTCGCGCTAGTCGCCCACGGCGACGCGCTCCGCCTCCTTGGGGGTGGACTTGGCGACGACGACGGAGGGCCCCGCGGACTTCCTCCCCCGGCTGGGCCGCAGGCCGGTGAGAGTGATCAGCAGGCCGGCGACGGCGATGCCCGTGGCGACCATGAACCCGGGCCGGTAGCTGTCCAGGACGGCCTGCGGAGTGGGGTCCGCGGGGGCGCCGGCGGTCACCACGGCCGTGACGACGGCCAGGAAGATCGCTCCGCCGACCTGGACGGAGGTGTTGAGCAGGCCGGAGACCATGCCCTGCTCGTGGTCGTCGACGCCGTTGGTGGCCTGGATGTTGAGAGACGGGAAGACCAGGGCGCAGGCGGCGCCGATCAGCAGCATGCTCGGCAGGATCACCGCGGCGTACACCGGGTCCAGGTCGACGCGCAGGAACAGCGCGTATCCGAGAACCATGAGCGCGAAGCCTCCCGCGATCAGCCGCTGGGTGCCGAACCGGTCGACGATCGTGCCCACCACCGTCGACGACACCGCCACCAGCGCGCCCGCGGGCAGGAAGGCGAGCGCCGTGTGCAGCGCCGACCACCCCAGCAGCGTCTGCATGTAGAGCGTCGCCAGGAACTGGAAGCCGACATACGAGCCGAAGAACGCCATCGCGCCGAGCTGGGCGCGGATCTGGCTGCCGGAGCGCAGCACGCCGAGCCGGATCAACGGTCCCGCCGAGCGCCGCTCCACCACGACGAACACCGTCAGCAGCGCGGCCACCGCGAGGAAGGACAGCAGGGTGCGGGCCGACGCCCAACCGACCCCCGGTGCCTGGACGACAGTGAAGACCAGCAGCAGCATCGAGGCGGTGCCGAGGACGGCGCCGGGGACGTCGTAGCCGTTGTGGTCCTTCTCCGGTTCGCTGCGCGGCAGCAGCTTCAGACCGGCGACGAGCGCGATCAGGGCGATGGGTGCGGGCAGCAGCATGGTCAGGCGCCAACTGGCCTCGGTGAGCAGGCCAGAGAGCACCAGGCCCATGGAGAAGCCGGTGGCCGCGCAGGTGGTGTAGATGGAGAGCGCCCGGTTGCGCAGCGGGCCTTCGGGAAACGTCGTGGTGATGATCGACAGGCCGGCGGGGGCCGTGAAGGCCGCGCTCAGGCCCTTGATGAAGCGACTGGCGATGAGCAGCGGTCCCGAGTCGACGAGCCCGCCGAGCAGCGAGGCGAGCGCGAAGACGCCCAGGGCCACCAGGAAGACCTGACGCCGGCCCAGCAGGTCGGCGGCGCGTCCGCCGAGCAGCAGCAGACCGCCGTAGCCCAGGATGTAGCCGCTGACGATCCATTGCAGCGCCGAGGTCGACAGGCCGAGGTCGGCGCCGATGGACGGCAGGGCGACGCCGACCATGGACACATCCAGGGCGTCCAGGAACATCGCGGCGCAGAGCACGAGCAGGGTGCCCCAGAGCCGTGGCGTCCAACGCCCTTCGGGCGTGGGGGAGATGAGCGGAGAGGTCATGCCAACGAACACTACATGCGTATGCATGAGATGCAAATGCATTTAATTCAGGTGCAACAATCTTGGTTCTCTGTTACGGTGCGGCGCATGGCTGAGCAGGCCGAGCAGGCGCTCGTGGAACAGTGGCGGGACATTCTGGCGCTGCACGCGCGGACCCAGTGCGAGCTCGACCGTGCGCTGCACGGCCACGGGCTGTGCGCCAGCGACTTCGAGGTGCTCGACGTCCTCGCCGGGTGCCGGACGCCGAAGGGCACGCCGGGAGCGCCGTCCTACCGCGTCCAGGAGATCTCCGAGCGGGTCCACCTGAGCCAGAGCGCGCTGTCACGGCTGATCGCCCGGCTGGAGAAGGAGGGCCTCGTCGAGCGCGGCATGTGCTCCGAGGACCGGCGCGGCGTGAAGGTCTGCCTCACGGCCAAGGGGCGCGCGCTGCACGGCGAGGTGCTTCCCGTGCAGCGCGCGGTACTGGCGAGGATGCTCACCGACGACTGACTGTGCGCCGGTGGCCGCTCAGATCGCCGACGCCTCCCGCCACAGCGTGGCGAGCGCTTGGTCGCCCGTGGCGCTCGGCAGGGGCGCCCGGTTCCATAGCGCCAGGTACAACTGCCCGGCCGGGGCGGACAGTTCGCACTCGGCCTCCCCGGACCCGTCCCGCGTGGTCACGGGCGGCTCCGGCGACAGCCGCAGCGTCCACACCGCGCCGGTGTCCTCGGTGCGGATCCGCAGGACGCGCGGCTCGGCGGTGCGTACCCGGCTCCTGGAACGGGCGTGGAAGCCGCGCAGCAGTTCGTCGATGCCGTCGGTCGCGAACCCGGGGGTGACGTCGGTCGAGGCGCCGCCGCGAGCGGACTCCGCGTCGACCCGGTGCACGGCCGTCTCGTGTGCCTGCCGCCGGGCCCAGAAGGCCAGTGGGGACGGCGCGGGCAGGAAGGCGAAGCACTCCACGTCGGGCGAGGCGCCGACCAGCGTGTCGACGAGCCGGCGGTGGCTGTCGCGGTACCAGGCGATGAGCTCCGCGCCGTCGAGGTCGGTGGGTTCGACCAGCGGGCGGCGCTCGGTGATCTGCTCGGCGACGTAGGCGGCGGCCCAGCGGTGCACGGCGCCCGTGTGCCGCAGCAGATCCCGCACCTGCCACTCGGGGCAGGTCGGCACCTTCGCTTCCGTCCCGGCCTCCTCGGCGGCCGCTGCCAGCAGCCGGCCCTCCGTCTCCAGTGCGTCAAGGAACTCGGCGGTCTCCATGGCGCCGAGTCTGCCGCATGAAGCGCTCTCGAAGCCCGGGGATTTCCGGCGGCCGCCCCGGGGCTATGGCAGCGGCGTCCCGCCCGTCGCATTGAGGATCTCGGCGGTGATGTACGACGCCTCCTGCGAGGCGAGGAAGACGTACGCCGGAGCCATCTCGGCGGGCTGTGCGGGCCGTCCGATGGGGGCCTGCTTGCCGAACGTCCGCGTGTCCGGCAGGGTCGCCGGGATCAACGGCGTCCACACCGGCCCCGGCGCCACCGCGTTGACGCGGATGCCCTTCTCGATCAGCATCTGCGCCAGCCCCTGGGTGAACGTGACGATCGCGCCCTTCGTCGTCGCGTAGTCCAGTAGATGCGGACTGGGCTTGTACGCCTGCACCGACGTGGAGTTGATGATGCTGCCGCCCTCCGGGATGTGCGGCAGGGCCAGCTTGCACAGCCAGAACATCCCGTACAGGTTAGTGCGCAGCACCCGGTCGAACTGCTCGGTGGTGATCGCCTCGATGCCGTCGGGCTGCGACATCTGGTACGCCGCGTTGTTCACGAGGATGTCGATCCGGCCGAACTCGTCCACGGCGCGGTCGATCAGCGCCCGGCAGTTCTCCTCCTCCCGTACGTCGCACGAAACGGGCACGGCACGCCGGCCGGCCTCCTCGACTAGCCGGGCCGTCTCGGCGGCGTCGTCCTTCTCGTCATCCAGATGGGTGAACAGCACGTCGGCACCCTCACGGGCGAACGCCAGGGCGACCGCGCGGCCGATCCCGGAGTCCCCGCCGGTGATCACGGCCTTGCGGCCGGCCAGCCGGCCACTGCCCCGGTAGGAGTCCTCACCGTGGTCCGGGGGCGGGTCCATCGGGCCGGTCCAGCCCGGGTGCGGCTGGTCCTGGGAGGGAAACTCCGGGGTCGGGTGCTGATCTGCGGGATGCTGCTGTTCGGTCACGGGTCTGCCTCCTCGTCCGCGGCGTACGGCCCGGTGATCACACCGGGCGTGGCCACGGGTACCCAGGATCACCGGCATCCCCCCTGGCAGTGCCGCTCCTCTCAGCCCCCGGCCGGCCGCCGCGCGGACGCCCCCACCAGGGCGCCGACGGCCGCCGCCACCGCCGCCAGGACCGCCACGCTGGTGAGTGCGGCCGGCAGGGAGAACCAGTCCGCCATGAAACCGATCGCGGGCGGGCCGAGGAGCATGCCCCCGTAGCCCAGGGTGGAGGCCGTGGCGACGCCGTCGGGGCCGGCGAGGGCCCCGGCCCGTTCCACGGCCACGGGGAAGAGGTTCGCGAGGCCGATGCCCGTGATCGCGTAGCCGAGGAGGGCCGCCCAGAGGGAGGGGGCGAGGGCGCCGACCAGCATGCCGGCCGCCGCGGTGGCGCCGCCGGCGACGACGGTCCGGGTCTGCCCCAGACGCTCCAGGAGCGACGTGCCGGACAGCCGCCCCACCGTCATGGCGAGTGCGAAGCAGGAGTAGCCCACGGCCGCGGCACCCGTCGAGGCGTGCAGGTCCTGTTCGAGGTGCAGTGCGCCCCAGTCGGCCAGCGCCCCCTCGCCGTACGCGGTGCACCCCGCGATGAGGCCGAAGACGATCACCAGCGCACGGGTGCGGCGGTCCAGGCGGCGCGGGGCTCCCTCGGGGGGAACGTTCCGCTCCGGGGGCGCCGGCGGCTCGTGCCGCAGGAGAGTGGGGGCCGCCGCCGCCGTGACGAGCAGGCCGACCAACGTGAGCAGCAGCAGGTGCCGCGTGGGGGAGAGGACCCCCGCGACCAGGGCGCCCAGCCCCGCTCCGACCATGCCGCCCAGGCTGAAGGCCGCGTGGAAGCTCGGCATGACCGGCCGTCGCAGCGCGGCCACGAGTTCCACGGCCGCACTGTTGAAGGCGACATTGATCCCGCCGTACGCGGCTCCGAAGAGCAGCAGGACGAGGCCCAGCGCGAGCGCCGAGTGGGTCAGCGGGGGCAGGGCGACGGAGAGGGAGAGCAGCACCGCGCAGACGACGGTGACCTGGTGGTTCCCGTAGCGGCGGCACAGGCGCCCGGTGAGGGTCATGGTGACGACGGCCCCGGCGGAGACGCCCAGCAGGGCGAGGCCGAGGGCACTGGCGGAGGCGCCGGTCTGCGCCTTGATGGCGGGGATGCGCACGACCCAGCCGGCGAAGACGAAGCCGTCGAGGGCGAAGAAGACGGTGAGGGCGATCCGGAGTCGGGTCAGGGAGCTGCTGTTGCCCGGCACGTCATTGTGCGTTCGGGTTTTGTTTATTTGCGGCACAAACTCAGGCTAGGTGGGTGCGGGGGCGAGGACAAGGTGCGACTCTGGGACGAGACCCATCGCTTAAGGAGCGGACACAGCCGCCGCAGGAGCGCAGGAGGGCACATGGGACGTGACGTGCCGGCCCTGGTGTTCACCCGGGAGGACCGCCGTCGGTACCGGGAGAAGATGCACACCGACCTCGAGGTGCTCGCCCGGATGCTCCACGAGTCGGGCTTCGAGAGCGAGCGCCCCCAGGTCGGCCTCGAGATCGAGCTCAACCTGGTGGACGACGCCGGGCTGCCCGTGATGCGCAACACCGACGTACTCCAGGCGATCGCCGACCCCGCCTGGTCCAGCGAGCTGGGCCGCTTCAACCTGGAGATCAACATCCCGCCCCGGCAACTCACGGCGGGCGGCCCCGGCTCCTGGGAGCAGGAGATCCGCGACGCCCTGAACCACGCCGAGGACGGCGCCGCCGCGGTGGGCGCGCACCTGATCATGGTCGGCATCCTGCCGACGCTGGGGGAGTCGCACGTCAGCGAGTCCGCGCTCTCCGGCGACCCCCGCTACCGGCTGCTCAACGAGCAGATCTTCGCGGCCCGGGGCGAGGACCTGCGGATCAGGGTCGACGGTGTGGAACGCCTGGCGACGTACGCCGACACGATCACGCCCGAGGCCGCCTGCACCAGCACCCAGTTCCATCTCCAGGTCGACCCGAAGGAGTTCCCGCACTACTGGAACGCGGCCCAGGCCGTCGCGGGCGTGCAGATCGCCCTCGCGGCGAACTCGCCCTTCCTGTTCGGCAAGGAGCTGTGGCGCGAGACCCGCATCCCCCTGTTCGAGCAGGCCACCGACACCCGCCCCGAGGAGATCAAGGCCCAGGGCGTACGGCCCCGGGTGTGGTTCGGCGAGCGCTGGATCACCAGCGTCTTCGACCTCTTCGAGGAGAACGTCCGCTACTTCCCGGCCTTGCTGCCGCTGTGCGAGGACGAGGACCCGCAGAAGGAGCTGGACAGCGGCGGCGTTCCCCAGCTGGGCGAGCTGACCCTGCACAACGGCACGATCTACCGCTGGAACCGCCCCATCTACGCCGTCACCGAGAGCGGCCCCCATCTGCGCATCGAGAACCGGGTGCTGCCCGCCGGCCCCACCGTGGCCGACATCATCGCCAACGGCGCCTTCTACTACGGACTGACCCGCGCCCTGGTCGACGAGGACCGGCCGGTGTGGACGCGGATGTCCTTCTCGGTCGCCGAGGAGAACCTGCACACCGCGGCCCGCGACGGCATCGACGCCCGCCTGTACTGGCCCGGCGTGGGCGAAGTGCCGGTCACGGAACTGGTGTTGCGGCGGCTGCTGCCCCTGGCCCACAGGGGTCTGGAGCTGACCGGCATGGACGCCGCGTGGCGCGAACCCCTGCTGGGCATCATCGAGCAGCGCTGCGTCACCGGCCGCAACGGCGCCCTGTGGCAGGTGGAGATGGTGCACCACCTGGAGAAGGCCGGCATCTCCGACCGGCGGGAGGCACTGCGGCAGATGACCAGGACCTACATGGACTACATGCACATGAACGCGCCCGCGCACACCTGGCCCGTGGACTGACCTCAGTCGGGCCGGCCGTGCCACTGCGCGGCAGCCGTCAGGGGTACGGGTGCGGGCACCTCGGCCGATGTCGTCAGCTCGATCCGCCGCCCCTCGGCCGCCGAACGCAGCAGAGCGGTCATCGCCTCCAGCACGTGCAGGGCGAGTTCGCCGCTCGCACGCGGCGCCCGCGCGCCGTCGGCGGTGAGGAAGTCGAGCAGGCCGACGCCGCGCGCGCCGTCCTCGTAACCCGCCGACGTCGCAACGGCGCGCCAGCGCGTGTCGCCGAGCGCGTGGAGGCGCACCTCCCCGTCGAAGCGGTTGGGGTCGGGGACCGAGAGGGTGCCGCTGTCGCCGTGCACCTCGATGGGCGCGGCCGTGGTGGCCACGCCGTCGAAGCTCGTCGTGAGCGTCGTCAGCGTCCCGTTCACGTGCTCCAGCACTCCGGTGACATGGCTGTCCACCTCGACCGGTATGCGCTCGCCGGCGCGCGGGCCGGATCCGATGACACGCTCGGCGCGCAGCCGCCCGGCGGCTCCGGTGACGGCACGCACCGGCCCCAGCAGATGGACCAGGGACGAGAGGTAGTACGGCCCCATGTCCAGCAGCGGACCGCCGCCGGCCGTGTAATAGAAGTCGGGGTGGGGATGCCAGCGTTCGTGGCCCGGGGTGACCATCACGGCCGAGGCGAACTGCGGGCGTCCGATGCTCCCGGCCTCCACGGCCGCCCGAGCGGTCTGAACTCCCGTGCCCAGCACGGTGTCCGGGGCACAGCCGACACCGGTGCCCGCCTTCGCGGCGGCCTCCAGCACGGCCCGGGCGTCCTCCAGGCCCGCGGCCAGGGGCTTCTCCCCGTACACGTTCTTGCCGTGCCGGATCGCCCCCAGGGCTATCTCCGCGTGGGCGGCCGGCGTGGTCAGGTTCAGGACCGTGTCCACGTCCGGGCTGCTCAGCAGCTCCTCGACCGCCAGGGCCCGGGCGCCGGGCAGTTCGGCGGCGGCCGCGGCCGACCGGGAGGCGTCGAGGTCGGCGACCGCGGTGACGCGTACGCCGGGACGTCCGAGAAGCGTGTCCAGGTACGCGCGGGAGATGACGCCGAGCCCTACGACCCCGACACGGTGCGCGTCGCCCACAGCATGCCCCTCTCGACGATGGTGCGGACCTGGGGGTTCTCCAGCACGTCGACGCTGTGCCCCGGCGTCGTCACCACGATCCGCCCGGCCCCCCAACGGCGGGTCCAGACCGCCGGTGAGGTGACCGGCCGGTGCCAGGGCTCCCACGGCCGGACGGGATGCGTGGTGGTGGCCAGGACGTCGATCAGGTCGTCGTGGAGCACCCAGTACTGCTCGGTGTCCAGGGCGAAGTCCTCGATGCCGGCCGTGATCGGGTGCTCGCGACCGGCATCGGTGACGTGGATGGTGTGGGGCAGGAAGTTGTCGTCCGCCGTACCCCGGCGCTCACACGGCTGCTTGCCGGGGTGGGTGGCGAACTGGCCGCCCACCAGGTGGAGATAGTCCGAGGAGGCGCGGAACGAGTCGGCGATGCCGCCGTGCCAGCCGGTGAAGCCGGTACCGGCCACGACCGCGGAGCTCAGCCCCGCCAGCTGGTCACGCGTGATCTCTGACATCGTCACGCACTGCACGACCAGGTCCGTGCCGGCCATCTCGGCGGCATCCGCGTAGATCTCGGTCGACTCCTCGACCCGGACCGTGTATCCGTTGTCGCGGAGGAAGGGCAGGAACAGTTCCGTGGCCTCGACCGGCTGATGTCCTTCCCAGCCGCCTCGGACCACCAGGGCTCTCTTCTGCGTCATCGTGATCTCACTATGCGCCGGTCGCCCGCGATCGGAAAAGAGGGCCGGACCTCACGAAAGTTTCGCGGTGGCGGCCCGCGCCGAGATCATCCAACAGGCCGCGGTGTAGCGGACTTCCGTGCCGTGCACGAACGGGTCGAAGGCGGGCCGGACCACCTCGACGACCTCATCCCGGGTGCGCTCGTCGGCATCCGGCAGCACCGTGCCGAGGGGGCCGAGCCGGGTGAAGTAGGTGACGAGATCCTTCTCGGGCAGGGTGCAGACCACGTCGACCGGCTCGATGTCGACGCCGGCCCAGCCGCTCTCCGTCAGGATGTGATGGACCCGCTCCGGGTCCGCGAAGGCGAACTGGCCCGGCTGGTCCGGCCGCCGGGCGGGAAGCTCCGGCAGGAAGGGGGCCGCGGCGCGTTCCGCCGTCGTCATGAACGGGTTCTCCTCGGGCCCCCGCCACACGACGCACCGCAGTCCGGCCCCGTCCTTCACCGTGCTGCGCAGATTGGCGAAGGCCCGCACGGGGTCGCTGAAGAACATGACGCCGAAGCGCGAGACGACGGCGTCGAAGGCGGCGGGTTCGAACGCGTACTCCTGCGCGTCGGCCAGGACGAAGGACGCCGGTACGCCCTCCTGCTCGGCACGCGCCCGGGCCTCCTCGATCATCGGGCCGGAGATGTCGACACCCACGCAGTGCCCGAGCCTGCGTGCGACGGCCCGGGTGACGCTGCCCGTGCCGCAGCCGACGTCCAGCACCCCGGCCGCGTGTTCGGCGGCCACGGCGTCCACGAGCAGCTCCTCGATCGGCCTGAACATCTCGTTCAGCACCCCCTGGAGATCCACCCAGGCGTGGCCGGCGGGCCCGTTCCAGCGGGCGGCCTGTTCGTCGTAGGACCTGCGTGAGGCATCCATCGTCGTATCTCCCTCTGCTTGTTTTCGCCGGGGCGGGATGACAGCGTTCTACTTCAAGTCGACTTGAGGTCAAGACAATGACAGACCTGGACATAGCAGAAGTGGCGCACCGCGCCGGAGTGCCCGCCTCGACGCTGCGCTTTTACGAGGAGAAGGGGCTGATCTCCTCGACCGGCCGGCGCGGCCTGCGCCGCCAGTACGACCCCGGGGTGCTGGAGCGGCTGGCGCTGATCGCGCTGGGGCGGACGGCCGGGTTCTCGCTCGACGAGATCGCGCAGATGTTCGCGCCGGACGGGCGGCCACGCATCGACCGGGACATGCTGTCGGCCAGGGCGGACGAACTCGACCGCACGATCCGCGAACTGGGCGTCCTGCGGGACTCCCTGCGGCACGCCGCCGCATGCCCCGCGCCGAGCCACCTGGAGTGCTCCACCTTCCGCCGCCTGATCGACGCCGCGGCGTCCGGCGGTGTCTCGGCGCCGGGAAGGCGGCCCCCCGAACGCCGTTGACGGCCACGCGCTCTCGGCCCGGGCGGTCACCGAACCATCGGCGCAAAAAACGTTCCACGCCCGGTCACGTTATACTTGCGGCGCCCGTGAGAGCCATCGTCGTGCCTGGTCGCGCGGCCGCAACAGCGAGGGGGTGGACGCCGTTCCGGCACGCCCCGCCCGCATCCAGGACGTCGCCGCGGCCGCCGGTGTCTCGGTGTCGACGGTGTCGAACGTGCTCAACCGGCCCGAGCGGGTCAACGCCCGGACCGCCGAGCGCGTCCGCAGCGCCGTGGCCGCGCTGGACTACGTCCCCCACCCGGGCGCCGCCGGTCTGCGCACCGGTCACTCCTCCGCGATCGGTCTGGTGCTGCCCGACGTCACCAACTCCTTCTACGCGCGCATCGCCCGGGGCGCCGCCGACGCGGCCTACGACCACGGCTACGCCCTGGTCCTCTGCCACAGCGGCGACGCCCCGGAGAGGGAACAGGGCTACTTCAACATGCTCGCCGGGCAGCGGGCCGTCGGAGTCGTCGTCGTCCCGCTCAGCGCCGACCCGGGCCGGCTGGCCCGGCTGCGCGAACGGGGCATCCCACTCGTCCTGGCCGACCGCGCGATGCCCGACCGGGAGGGCTGCTCGGCCTCCGTCGACGACATCGCGGGCGGCCGGATCGCCGTACAGCACCTCCTCGACAGCGGGGCCCGCGACATCCTCGTCGTCAACGGCGAGCGCGGGATACGCCAGTGCGCCGACCGCTACCAGGGCGCCCGGCAGGCCGTGCGCAGCCGCCGCGGGGCCCGGCTCGACCAGGTCGTCGCCGAGCGGATGACCGTCGCGTACGGCACGGAGATCGCCCGCGGGCTGAAGGACCTGCCCAACGGGGTGTTCTGCACCAACGACTTCCTCGCCGCCGGCCTGTGCCGGGGCCTGACCGACCGGGGCGTGCGCATCCCCGAGGACGTCCAGGTCGTCGGCTACGGCGACCTCGACGTCGCCACCTTCGGGGCGACGACCCTGACGACGGTCCGGCAGCCGGTCGAGGACCTGGGCCGGGCGGCCGTGGAGATGCTGCTCGACGAGATCGAGGCCCGGGCCGACCACCTCCACGAGACCCGCGTCTTCGCCCCCGGCCTCGTCCTGCGCGACTCCACCCGGCCGCCCTACGACGACTGACCCCCGACCGGGATCCGCAGCGTCACCGGCCCCCACAGTCCCGACGGCAGCTGGCACGGGAAAGCCCATTCGGTCGGCGTCGCCTCCGCGAGGTAGGGCGCCAGCGTGCCCCGGACCGTCACCTCCAGCCGAACGGTCCGCCCCGCGGTACCGGGCAACGGGAAGCGGTACGGCACACAGAACGCCTCACCGGCGAACTCCCCGTCGACCGACACCTCCACACTGCCCCGCACCCGCCCGAGATCCAGCACGGGATCGGGCCCGGGCGGCACCTCCACCACGCGCGTGTACGTCACGCCCCCGCTCCAGCCGGCCAGCCCCTGCTCGCGCCAGTCGCCCAGGGCCAGCGGCGCCGGCACGGTCCGCACCCGAACCGGCCCGTGCCAGGCGGAGCCACCCCGCAGCACCGCCGTGGGCTCGGTGACCACCTCGACCCGGGCAGGTGCCGCGAGCGGCTCACGAAGGGGTAACCGGTCGCAGGCCAAGGCCAGTTCCGCTCCTTGCCCGACCCGCACTCGCGCGGGCAGGGTCAACGGCAGCTCCAGCGACACCGTTCCCGCCGGCACCGTGAACCGGAAGCGCTGGGGCGACATCCGGACGCCGTCCGTGGTCCGCGACGGCCGTACCGCACCGCCAAGCAGCGGACGCCCGTTGAGCCATGCGGTGTCCGGCAGCGGGTGGGGGCGCACGGCGGCGTGACAGTGCTGCAACTCGCCGCGCCTGCGCGTGTCCTCGACGGTCCGGCCCCTCCAGGCGCCCGTCGAGGCCTCCCAACCGGCGCCACTGACCAGGGACGTCACCGCGGACCCGGAAGTCGCCACCAGATCCACGAACACGGCGTCCCGGACGTCGGAGGTGTCGGCCACGACCTCCAGCGTGTGCTCGCCCGCCCCCAGCTCCGGCTCATGGCGGAAGAACATCGGCACGGCGCCCCAGTCCGCCGCGTAGTACTCCACCTTCTCCTGCCGCGCCACCACCTCCCCGCCCACCAGCACGGTCACCGCCGAGGCGGCACCCACGACGAGCACCGTCCGCGCCTCACCGGCCGGCACCCACAGCCGTCCGCGATAGGAGACCCGGCCGTCGGGCCGGGCCGCGTCGGGCGGGCGCATGAACCGGGGCCGGGAGCCGAGCCCGCCCGGTTCGGAGAGGCAGAAGAAGCTGCCGAGCGGCGTGCCGGCGGCTGCCGAGATGGTGGAGGGCCGGTCCTGGGCGTCCGACAGCTCGTACTCCAGCACATTGAGGCCACGGGCCACGGTGACCGGGGCGGAGGCGAGGTAGCCGCCGGCGTACGAGCCCAGCGACTGCCCGTTCCACCACACCCGCTTGACCGCCTCCGCGCCGACGTGCAGCTCGGCGGGGCCCCGAAGACCGGTCTCCACGATCGCCCGGACCCGGGCGGCCTGGCCGCCGCAGGGCACGGGGACCCGTACGAACTCCTCGTTCACCAGCCCCTTGGTGCCCAGCAGGCCGCCCTGGTCCGGCAGGCCGCGGCTCGACGAGTACACCCCGGTCTCCCAGTCCGAGTCCGGCGGCACGAGGGGCAGTTCACCGGCCAGGACCCGCTCCGCGTCCGCGGTGTCCAGCGGTGCGGGCGCACGATCGGGAGACACCGGGGGCAGCACCCGGACCCGGTTGCCGTAGGTGACACGGATCCGCTCCCGGACCGAGCCCTCGGTCCACTCCATGGTCCAGATCTGCGGCTCCTCCACGGACGCTCCCGGGGGCAGCGCCAGATCGCCCCAGGTGTTGTCCATCGTGGGGACCAGCCGGCCGTGCCAGCCCGCCGAGACGTCGACCGTCCGGACCGCGGTCCTCCTCGCGGAGGGAGCCGGGACCGGTGCGGCACCGCTTTCCCGCCAGACGACCAGGACGGCGGGGGCGCCGTCCAGGGGCACCTCGATGGTCGACACGGCACCGTCGTCGGAGACCGTGACACGGGCGGGGTCGCGGGAGCCGGTCGCCGGGTTCCAGACCTCGGCCTCTGCCACGCACGCCCGGACGGTGACGGACGCATCGCGGGCGGGCTCGGGCGCGGTGCCGGGCGGGCGCAGTGGATGCGCGCCGATCTCCGGGAAGGCCGCCGTGACCAGGGCCACCGCCTCCTGCCCCTTGCGCCGGACGAGCAGTGGTACGTCGCCCGTCGCGTGCCCGGCCGCGTCGGCCACCGCCACGGCGGCGGCCTCGGGGCCGGGCGCCCGTTCCAGCCGGGGATGCGCCAGAAGGGCCGTCACCACCGAGTCGTCACCGGCCCGGCCCGCGGCAGTCCGGGGCGGACGGCCCACGACCACCACTCGCCCTCCCCTGTCGAGCAGTTCGGACAGCCGCCGTGCCGTCCCCTCCTCCAGCACGCTCGCCGAGGGCAGCAGGACCGCCTTGTACGCCAGGCTCCCGACCCGCAGGGTGCCGTCGGTGGCCTCGGCGCGCTGGACCGAGTCGTCGTCGACGACGTCGAAGGAGATCCCGTGCCGGTCCAGGGCACCGGCGTGCGGGGCGAGCCAGTTGTTGGTGCCGCACAGGTCCAGGTAGTGGCGCTGGGTCTGGTCGGCTTCGGCATGGCCGTCGCCCAGCCGCCCGTCGCCGAAGTGCCGGACCGGTGCGTCCAGCGGGATCAGCGCCTGCATGGTGGCGGTCGGATGCAGCACGGCCACATCGGCCGCGTAGCCGCCCCAGGACATGATCGAGCAGATCCGGGCCACGGCCCGGGAGAACGCCGGGTACTGCTTCCAGTAGGGCTGGCGCCAGTCGGTCGACGGCGGCGCCCACTCGAACCAGCCGCCTGCCGTGCCGAAGTAACTGGCATGCGGGTTGTACAGGTTGGCGCCGCTGCGCAGGAACGGCAGCAGCCAGTCGTAGGTGTCCTCCAGCGTGCCGCCCCAGCCGGAGGAGTGGAACGCCTCGATCCACACGCGCTCGTGGCCGTGGAGGTGGGCCATGGAGGAGTGCACCTTGGCGTCGCCGTGGTGGTCGCTGCCCGCGGCGCCGTACCAGCGGTGGGTGCGGAAGTAGTCGGTGTAGATCTGCGTGGACTGGGCCGGGTAGCCCGCTCGGGCGGGATGGCTCTGGTCGCTGCCCAGCAGCAGACCGCGCTCGCGGTGCCAGGCGGCGAGCGGCCGGAACAGGGCCTCCTCGGTCAGCTGCGCTCGGACCGCGTAGTAGTCGGAGCGGATCCTCCCCTCGGGCACCCCGGCGTCCGTGCCGAACAGGGCCGGCAGATGGTCGAGCAGATCGTAGCCGCGCCGTGCGCGGAACTCTTCGGCGAAACGGCGGCTCCAGGCGTTGGTGCCGGGCAGTTCGTCCTGGAAGCTGCCAGCGATGACGCCGCCGAGGTACTCCGGCACGCGGCGGTCGTACTCGTGGTGGACCGTGTCCATCAACAGGCCCACGGAGTGCGGGTCCAGGTAGTCGAACGCGGTGGGGACGGCGGTCACGAGCCGCACCTCGGTTCCGTCGGGTGAGGCCGTCCGCCCGTCCGCGTCGAGGTCGAGCCGCCGGCCCTGCCGGGAGTACGCGGCCAGCGGCGTCTCGGCATCCGTCAGGGCGACAGAACCCCGCACGACGCGGGCGTCACGGCAGCGCAGCGCCAGTCCGGCGGCCTCGGGATGACGCCGCGTCACACCGCCCTGCACATTGGCCCCGGAGAACCCGATCTGGTCGTAGAACCACAGCCGCGTGCCCAGCTCGGCGGCGATCTCGCAGGTGTCGGTGAAGCGCGCCCACCACTCCTCGCCGAACCACACCGGATCGTCGGCCCGGGCCCCGAACGTCGGGCCGGCCGGGGCCAGATTGATGACCACCAGGTTGTGGACCCCGCCCTCCGCGAACGCCCGCATCTGCCAGGCCAGTCGGTCGCGGGTCACCTTGGCCCCCGACCACCACCACAGGGGGGTGGGGCCGAAGTCGCGGGGCGGATCGTCGAACAGTCGCCGGAGCTCGGGGGAGATCACGGACTCGGTCCTTCCCCTGAAACGTTTTCAGGCCGTCTTCACCGTAGGCGAGCTGGGGCGGGCGGTCCATATCCCCGTACGGAACCCAGGATTTCGGCGTCATGTCGGCCATGCGTGCGCGACACCTTGTTGCAACGTTTTTCCCGCCCTATATTCGCAGCGACCAGGCCCCCGGAACCGCGATGTCACCAGACGACGGAGTCGCATCATGGCCGGTACCCGCCCCATCCCCCCACCGCTCTGGAAGGCCGCCGCCCTGTCGGGCATGGCCTCCTACCTCGACGCCGGGCTGATCGTGAGCATCTCCGTCAACCTGGCCATCTACCGCGACAGTTACGACATGGGCGTGTGGATGGCCGGGGCGATCAGCGCGATCGTCACCGGCTGCATCGCCGTCGGATCCCTCGTCGGCGGACGGCTCGCCGATCTCTTCGGCCGGCGCCGCGTCTACAACTGGGACATCTTCTGCTTCGCGATCGGCGCCCTCGTCATCACCCTCGCACCGGACGACATCACCCTGCTCGTCGGCGTCCTCGTCGCGGGGCTCGCGGCCGGCGCCGACCTGCCGACGTCATTGGCCGTGGTGTCGGACGCCGCGCCCGCCTGGGCCCGGGGGAGGCTGGTGGCGTTCACGCAGGTCATGTGGATGCTGGGCATCGCCGTCGCCATCTTCCTCGGCTTCGTCCTGTCCACCACGGGCATGACCGGGGCCCGGCTCATCACCGGGCAACTTGCCGTCGCCGCCTTGGTCACCTGGGCCCTGAGGTCCCGGCTGAAGCTGCCCGACGCGCTGTCGGAACCGGACACCGAGACCGCTGCGGAGAGTATCTCCCTGAAGAGCGTGTGGACCCGCGCCGCCGTGCTGCCGATGGCCGCGACCTTCGTCTTCTACGTAACCTGGGGCCTCGGGGCCAACACCTTCGGGCAGTTCGGCACCTATCTGCTCGTCACCGTCAGCGACGCCTCGCAGAGCCTCGCCACCGGGATCAACCTGGCCTTCATCCCCGTGGGCGTGCTGCTCACCCTCGCCTTCGTGCGCGTCGCCGACAGCCCCTGGCGCGACCGGCTGTTCCATGTGGCCGCGGTGGTGCAGATCCTCGCCTTCGTCATCGCGTCCCTGACGGCCGGCGCGCTCGTCGGCATGCTCGTCTTCTTCGTGCTCTACCAGCTCTCCCACCCCTTCGCCGGAGAGACCAACTACAAGGTCTGGTCGCAGCTCACACTGCCCGCCGACACCCGCGGCACCACCCAGGGCCTGACCTACGCCCTGTCCCGGGGCGTCTTCGCGGTCGCGGCGTTCTTCACCCCGGCCCTGGCCGACCACAGCCCGGCCGTCCTGCTCTGGACGATCACCGCCTGCATGACCGCGGCGGCGCTCGCGGGCGCGTTCATCATCCACGTCCTGGTCCCGCGCTCCGCGAACCCCGCGCGGGACGCGGCGGACCTGCGCGTCCCCAGCACCTGGCCCGCCGGCCTCTCCGACAAGGAGCACTGACCATGGCAACGACCGCGGACCGCACGGCCGTACGGAGCACCGCCGCCCTGCACGACCTGCTGCCCCCGGTCACCCGGCGCCGCACCCGGATCGGACTGGTCGCCGGCGGACTCGGCACGTACTGGCCCCAGTTCCCCGGCCTCCTCCCGCGGTTGAAGGAATCGGCCGCCCATGTCGCGGACCGCTTCCGGGAGATGGACGCCGAGGTGACCGACGCCGGGTTCGTCTCCGACGCCCGGGAAGGCGCCCGCGCCGCCGAGGAGTTGCGCAGGGCCGACTGCGACCTGATCGTGCTGTTCCTCACCACGTACCTCACCTCCTCGATGGTGCTGCCGATCGCACAGCGCTCGCACACCCCGGTCCTGGTCGTCGACCTCCAGCCGTCGCAGAGGATGGACCACGCGACCTTCGGCACGGGGGACTGGCTGGCCTACTGCGCCCAGTGCTCCGTCCCCGAGGTGGGCAACGTCTTCCGCCGTGCCGGCATCCCCTTCCGGTCGGTGTCGGGCTGGCTGCACCAGGAGTCCGCCTGGCGGCGCATCGAGCAGTGGATCCGGGCCGCCCGCATCCGGGCCGCGCTCCGGCACGCCCGGCACGGCCTCATGGGGCACGTCTACCCGGGCATGCTCGACGTGCAGACCGACCCGACCCTGCTCGCCACGACCTTCGGCTCGCACGTGGAGGTCCT
This sequence comes from Streptomyces sp. WAC04114, assembly GCF_019733245.1. Lineage (NCBI taxonomy): Bacteria > Bacillati > Actinomycetota > Actinomycetes > Kitasatosporales > Streptomycetaceae > Streptomyces > Streptomyces sp. WAC04114. The sequence continues at coordinate 60,853 of NZ_JAIGQA010000004.1, read as the reverse complement.
GGAGTTCGACGACCTGCGGCACCGCGTGGACCAGGTGACGGAGGCGGAGACCAGGGAGCGGATGGCGCTCGCCCGGCAGCTGTTCACCCTCGACGAGAGCGTGGTGGAGGAGGACTTCGCCTGGGGCGCGACCGTGTCCGTCGCCCTGGACCGGCTGGTAGAGGACTTCGGTCTCGACAGCCTCGCCTATTACCACCGGGGGCTCGACGGCGAACTGCACGAGCGGCTCGCCGCCGGCATGATCCTCGGCGCCTCCCTGCTGACCGCCCGGGGCGTGCCCGCGGCCGGTGAGTACGAACTGCGCACGTCGGTCGCCCAGTTGGCCTCCCAGAGCGTCGGTGCCGGAGGCTCCTTCACCGAGATCCAGGCCCTCGACTTCGAGGACGGCGTCGTGGAGATGGGCCACGACGGCCCCGCCCACCTCGCGCTCGGCGCCCGCGACCCGCTGCTGCGCGGTCTCGGCGTCTACCACGGCAAGCGCGGCTGGGGCGTGAGCGTCGAGCTCGACGTCCGGCACGGCCCCGTCACCCTGCTCGGCCTCGGCCAGGACGCCGACGGCAGCCTGTCCTTCGTCACCTCCGAGGGCACCGTCGTACCGGGACCGCTGCTGGAGATCGGCAACACCACCAGCCGGGTCGGCTTCGGCCGCGACCCCGGCGAATGGGTCGACGCCTGGAGCGCCACGGGCGTCGGCCACCACTGGTCCCTCGCGGTCGGCCACCGCACGGCCGACTTCCGGGCGGCCGCGAGCCTGCTGGGCATCGACCACCGGCAGGTGTGACGGGCCGACCTGGGCGAGCCCGGTGTCGTCGAGGATGGGTGTCGTCCCCACCCGGATGTGGGTGCGGACACCGATGGTGACGGGCCCGGGGCCCGTGTGAGGCTGGCAGCACCGCCCGAGCCGCCCGCGCCGATTGTCATGGCCGCCGCCTCGGGACGCGCCGAGAGGCGCACGCCACCGCCCGTCACACCCCTGGAGGAGGAGCCCTTATCCATCCCCGCTCAGTGAAACGATCCGCCTGCGCGTCCACGAAGGTGGTGATCCGTGGGACACGCTGACAGCCTTCTCGCCATGGGCGGAGCCTTCCTGGCCGCCGCCCTCCTCGCCCGCCTCGGCGGCAGAATCGGCCTCCCCACGATCCCGCTGTTCATGCTCGCGGGCATCCTGCTCGGCCCTCACACCCCCGGTCCGGTCATCGTCCAGGACGCACACGACTTCGAGATGCTCTCCGCACTCGGACTGGTGCTGCTGCTGTTCTACCTCGGCCTGGGTTTCCCCTCGACGACCTCAGGAGCGGCGGCCGGCGGCTGCTGACAGCGGGCGGGATCTACCTGCTGTTCAACGTCGGCGCGGGCCTGGGATTCGGCTTCGCGCTGGGCTGGGGCGTCCGGGAGGCACTGGTCCTCGCCGGTGTCCTCGGGATCTCCTCGTCCGCCATCGTCACCAAGATCCTCATCGACCTGGGCCGCATCGGCCGCCCGGAGACGCGCCTCACCCTGGGCGTCATCGTGGTCGAGGACATCTTCCTCGCGCTGTACCTGGCCGCCCTCCAGCCCGTCATCAGCGGCGCCCAGGGCGTCGGCGACATGGTCCTGCAGGGCGCCAAGGCCTTCGGCTTCCTGCTGCTGCTGGCCGCGGCGGCCCGCTACGGCACCAAACCGGTCGGGCGGCTCATCGCGACCCGCGACAACGAACTGCTCGTCATCAGCTTCCTCGGCGCGGCCGTCCTGGTGGCGGGAGTCGCCGAGGTCCTCGGGGCCGCCGACGCCATCGGCGCGTTCATGGTCGGCCTGATCCTGGCCGGCACCCCCTCCGGCCCGCGCATCCGGGACCTGGTGCACCCGCTGCGTGACGCCTTCGTGGCCATCTTCTTCTTCGCCTTCGGCCTCTCCATCGACCCCGGCGACATCGTCTCCGTCGTCGGACCCGTCACCGCGGCGGCCGCGCTGACCCTCGTCATGAACGTCCTCGCCGGTCTCCTCGTCGCCCGGGTGTACTGCTACGGCATCGACCCCGCCGCCGAGATCGCCACCACCCTCGTGGCCCGCGGGGAGTCGCGCTGATCCTGGCCGCCATGGCCGCCGGCGCGGGACTCGACGCCCGGCTCGCCCCGTTCATCGCCGGGTACGTCCTCGTCCTCGCGGTCCTCGGACCCATCGCCGCCGGACGCGCGCACCTGCTCGCCCGCGCGCTGCGGGCCGGCCAGGAGCTCCTGCCCCGCCGCCGCACGTCCCCGGCGTACGACGTCGGTCCCGAGAGCGACGGCGCACCGTCCGCCCCGCAGCCCGCCGAGGCCGAACGGTAGCGGGCGGCGGCCGTCCCCGGGCGCGCTCAGGGTTCGATCAGCCCGACGCGGATGGCGTAGCGGGTCAGTTCCAGACGGTCCTTCAGACCGAGCTTCTGGAGCACGTTCGCCCGGTGCCGCTCCACCGTTTTGCGGCTGATGACCAGCAGCTCGGCGATCTGCTGCGAAGTGTGACTCTCGGCGACGAGCTTGAGGATCCCCTCCTCGCGGTCGGTGAGGGTCCGGGAGGACCCCGCGCCGCCCTCTCGGACCCCGTCGAGATGGTCGCGGATCAGCGCGTCGACGGCACCGGAGACCGTCCACACCCAGCGTGGGTGCCACCGGGCCCGTACCGCCATCCGTGACAGCGCCCATCCTCGGGCCGAACACACGCCGTCCGGAGCGGCGTTCATGGGGGGCGGCCACCGGGAAGGATGAGGGTGGGGCCCGATGGTGGAAGCCGCCGGAGGGGGGGAGAAGCTGAAGCCCTGGTGAGACAGCCGCGGCCGGGCGTTCCGCCCCATCGCAGGCCTGTCTCCCTCCGCACCGCACAGGGCCCGACACCCCAGGACTTGTCATGGCCTCGGCCGTGCCCTGCCTCAAAGCGCTCGGGTTCCGGAAGGAGAAGCCGTGCCCCAGTCCGAAGACCAGCGTCTGGTCGATCTCGAAGCACGACTCGAGCGGGAGGACCCCCGGTTCACCCGGGCCATGAGAACCGGTCGGCCGGCCCGGCCCCGCGAGTACCGGCGCACCGGTGCCTGGTGGGGGCTGGCACTCGGCGTCGTCGTGCTGGGCACCGGCATCGCCCTGGCCCAGGGGCTGCTCATCGCGGGCGGGCTCGTCCTCGTGGGCATGGCGGCGCAACTGGCCGATCCGGACCCGGCCCGTATGACGCACCGGGGGTTCGGGCGGCGCTGACGCGGGCGGTCCTCCGGGCCCTTCCGGAGGCGGCCCGGACAGCCCCGGTGTGCCGCCGTCAGGGTGTCGTCTTAACCCGTGTGCACGCCCCGGATGGTGGGACGGTCCGGCTCGTTTGACGGTGGTTCACGTCGAGGGCGGGTCTCGTGAGCTGGCGAGGCGTCAGCTGCCCGGCTCGCGACGAAAGGACTCACCGATGCGCTCTGCCCGCATGATGCTCGCGACGGCCACCGCCACGGCCGCCCTCGCGATCGCCGCACCCGCCGCCTACGCCGACGCGATGGGTGACAGTGACCACGACACCACTTCCTACAGCAAGGAGCACGGCAAGGAGCACGGCAAGGAGCACGGCAAGGAAGACGGGCAGGAGAAGGGCTGGGAGGGCAAGCACGACAAGCACCACAAGCCCCACGGCGGCATGCACACGGGTGGCGGAGCGCTGTCCGCGGTGACCGCTGACGACTGGGACTCCTCCGAGAAGGACAAGGGCGACTGGGGCGACAAGGGCGACGAAGAGGGCAAGGAGCACGGCAAGGAAGACGGGCAGGAGAAGGGCTGGGAGGGCAAGCACGACAAGCACCACAAGCCGCACGGCGGGATGCACACCGGCGGCGGGGCGCTGGCGTCCGTGAACTCGGACGACTGGGAGGGCTCCAAGTACGACCCGGGCACCTACAAGGACGACGAGGGCGACTGGGGCGGCAAGCAGGAAAAGGGCGGCTCCGGCGACAAGGGCGACTGGGGCGGCAAGGACGAAGGGGGCAAGCACGACAAGGGTTCCTGGGAGGGCAAGCACAAGAAGCCGCACGGCGGCATGCACACCGGCGGCGGCGGCCTGGCCTCCGCTCCGGGCGTGACCGCAGGTGGTCTGGCGGTGCTGGCGGTGGCCGGTACCGGTCTGTTCGCGCTGCGTCGCCAGCGGGCCTCGCAGGGCGCCGCGTGACCGGTGCCTGACATAGCGCCGTGGCCGCCGCACGCTCCTCGCGTCGCGGCGGCCCGGCCTGGGGGCTTCAGACGGAGCTCCGCGGTGCCGCGACGCCGGCACGTGCTGTCGCCCCACCGGGTGAAATGCCTGGTGGCTCAGCTACGAGACCTCCCGTCCGGCCCGCCGGGAACGCGCACCGGACGCCGCTCCCTCCTCCGCGGAGATCCGTCAGAAGCCCCCTGGTCCCCCCTCCCACGTGCCGTGCCCGCTGCCGTGCCTGAATGAGGTGGTCCTTGATGGCAGCCAGTCCCCCCACTCTTCCCGACCTCGGCCTCGGCCCCGCCCCGGCGAAGCGACGGTTCCGCCGCGTCGTGACGGTGCTCTGGGTGGTTGCCGCCCTCGTCCTGACCGTGAACCTGGTCGGCGGCCGCGGTGAATCGCCCGACTCCGCCGGCCCGCCGCACGCGCCGCCCGCCGTGGCCGCCGCCTCGGCCGGCCCCGATCTGCCCGACAGACCGTCGCCGTCCGCGGTGCCCGACCGGCCCGGCGCGTCCGGCCCCCATCTGCCGCGGTCCCGGCCGGTGCGTCTGCTCATTCCCAAGATCTCGGTCGACGCACCCTTCACCGCTCTCGCCATCAACGACTCCGGGCAGCTGGAGCCGCCACCGGCGGACGACACCAACCTCGTCGGCTGGTACGCCAAGGGCCACACGCCCGGGGAGGCCGGCACCGCGATCATCGCCGGGCACGTGGACACCGCGACCGCCCCGGCCGTGTTCGCCGGGCTCAACGCGCTGAAGAAGGGCGACCGGTTCCAGGTGGCCCGGGCCGACGGCAGCAAGGCGACGTTCGCCGTCGACGCCACGGAGTCGTTCGAGAAGGACGCCTTCCCCAGCGACCGCGTGTACGGCGACACCCCCAGGGCCCAGGTCCGGCTCATCACCTGCGCCGGCTCCTACGACCGTAAGGCCCGGGACTACACCGAGAACCTGGTCGTCTTCGCCCACCTCGTCTGACTTCCGGGGCCCCGGCCCGACTTGGTGTTTTACAGTGACACCCACCAGTTCAGGCGACTGTGGGACCTGTGAGGGATTCGCGAACCATGACGACCGAAACGTTTGAGTTCCAGGTAGAGGCGCGTCAGCTGCTCCAGCTGATGATCCACTCGGTCTACTCGAACAAGGATGTCTTCCTGAGGGAGCTCGTCTCCAACGCCTCCGACGCGCTCGACAAGCTGCGTCTGGAGAAGCTGCGGGACGACTCCCTCGACGCCGACGTGTCGGACCTGCACATCGAGCTCGACGTCGACAAGGAGGCCCGCACCCTCACCGTGCGGGACAACGGCATCGGCATGTCGTACGACGAGGTCGGCAAGCTCATCGGCACCATCGCCAACTCGGGGACCGCCGCGTTCCTGGAGGAGCTGAAGGAGGCCAAGGACGCGGCCGGGGCCGAGGGGCTCATCGGGCGGTTCGGAGTGGGCTTCTACTCCGGCTTCATGGCGGCGGACGAGGTGACGCTGGTGACCCGGCGCGCCGGCGAGGGCCAGGGAACCCGCTGGACGTCGCGCGGCGAGGCGACGTACACGCTGGAGAGGGTCGACGACGCGCCGCAGGGCACGTCCGTGACGCTCCACCTCAAGCCCGCCGACCCCGAGAACCAGCTGCACGACTACACCTCGGAGTGGACGCTCCGGGAGATCGTCAAGCGCTACTCGGACTTCATCACCTGGCCGATCCGGATGGTCCCGGAGGCGAAGGACGGCGAGGACGCGCCCGAGCCCGAGACGCTGAACTCGATGAAGGCCCTGTGGGCGCGCTCCCGCGACGAGGTGTCCGACGACGAGTACCACGAGCTGTACAAGCACATCAGCCACGACTGGCGCGAGCCCCTGGAGACGATCCGGCTCCAGGCCGAGGGCACCTTCGAGTACCAGGCCCTGCTCTTCGTCCCCTCGCACGCCCCGCACGACCTGTTCACACGGGACTTCAAGCGAGGCGTCCAGCTGTACGTGAAGCGCGTGTTCATCATGGACGACTGCGAGGCGCTGCTGCCGCCCTACCTCCGCTTCGTCAAGGGCGTCGTCGACGCCCAGGACCTCTCGCTCAACGTCTCCCGCGAGATCCTCCAGCAGGACCGGCACATCCGGATGATGCAGCGCCGGCTGACCAAGAAGGTGCTGTCCACGGTCAAGGAGATCAGGACCAAGGACGCCGAGCGCTACGCGACGTTCTGGCGCGAGTTCGGCACCGCCCTGAAGGAGGGCCTGGTCACCGACTCCGAGAACCGCGACGCCATCCTCGCCGTCTCCTCGTTCGCGACCACGCACTCCGCCGACGAGCCGACCACGCTCGCGCAGTACGTGGAGCGGATGAAGGACGGCCAGGACGACATCTGGTTCATCACCGGCGAGTCCCGGCAGAGCATCGAGAACTCCCCGCACATGGAGGCGTTCCGGGCCAAGGGCATCGAGGTCCTGCTGCTCACCGACGCCGTCGACGAGGTCTGGGTCGACGCCGTCGGCTCGTACGAGGGCAAGACGCTGCGATCCGTAGCCAAGGGCGAGATCGATCTCGACGCCGAGGACGAGGAGAAGGCCGGCGAGGAGCGGGAGAAGCAGGCCGAGGAGTACGCCGGGCTGCTCGGCTGGATGCGGGAGCGGCTCGACGAGGACATCAAGGAGGTCCGCCTCTCCACGCGGCTCACGGTCTCCCCGGCCTGCGTCGTCTCGGACGCGCACGACCTGACCCCGGCCCTGGAGAACATGTACCGGGCGATGGGCCAGGAGGTGCCGCGCACCAAGCGGATCCTGGAGCTCAACCCCGGCCACGCGCTGGTGAAGGGACTGCACCAGGCGTACCAGGCGAGCGAGGACCGTACGGAACTCGCCGAGTCCGCCGAGCTGCTGCACACCCTGGCGGTGCTCGCCGAGGGCGGTCAGCCCAAGGACCCGGCGCGCTTCGTCAAGCTCGTGGCGGACCGCCTGGAGCGCACGCTGTAGTCACGGGTCCGGATCAGGGGTGGTCCGGGGCGCCCGCCGGGCGGGCGCCGGGCGGGGTGGTGCCGGTACCCGGCGGGACGACCTCGCCCTGGACCACCTTGGGCGCCGGGGCCGTCCCGGCCTCCTCGTCCTTCGCCGCGCGGGCCTCGGCCTTCAGGATGCGGGTCGCCTTGCCGGCCGAACGGGTCAGCTCGGGGAGCTTCTTCATCCCGATGACGGCTATGACGACGATGAGAATGATCGCGAGCTCGCTCAGTCCGAACATGGTGTCCTGTCCTCTCTCGCCCGGGCCGGGCACGGCGTGAGCGTATCGGGCGGGGAGCACGATGTGATCGCCGTCCCGGGATGCGGCCCCAGGTGCCGGCGCAGGTGCGGCAGCATCCCGCGGTCGAGCAGCTCCTGCCGCCAGACCAGCCGGGCGTGCTCCACCTGTTCGGCGGCCGGGGGCCCACCGCGCCGGCGCAGGGCCGTGTGCGGCACGGCGGCCAGGGTGACGAGGCCGTTCACGGCCGCCACGAGCGCCATGGTCCAGCCGGCCGCGACGAGCGACCCGGGCAACGGGCCGAGGGTGTCGGCGACATGGAGCAGACCGCCGATCAGGAGCAGTGCCGCGGCGGACGTGCCCGCCACGAGCGGTGTGAGCACCGCGAGGGCCGGCAGCAGGCTGCCCGCGCCGAGCAGGCTCCGCGTCTCGTGGCGGGCGGCCCTGCGGACGGCCAGGTAGGAGCGGTACGGCCGCTCGGCCGCCGCCGCGATGTCGTCGGCGTGGGCGAGCGCGTGGGCGCGCAGGTGCGCCGCCGCCCGGCCGGTCGGGTCGGCGCCCAGGACGCCACGGATGTCCGCGGTGCCCAGCGCGTGGTGCAGTACGGCTTCGAAGTCCGCGCGGTCGTCCGGGCGGAGGCGGGACGGGTCGGCCACATGGTCTCCCGGTCGGTTGCTGGGGCGGCGCCGGGCCCGGCCACACGCGGTCGGGCCCGGCGCCGCGGTCGGTCCGTCTCAGACGTTGACGCCGAAGTCGGCGGCGATGCCGGCCAGCCCCGAGGCGTAGCCCTGGCCGACGGCGCGGAACTTCCAATCGGCGCCGTGCCGGTAGAGCTCGCCGAAGACCATCGCGGTCTCGGTGGAGGCGTCCTCGGACAGGTCGTAGCGGGCGATCTCCTGGCCGCCCGCCTGGTTGACGACCCGGATGAAGGCGTTGCGGACCTGCCCGAAGCTCTGGCCGCGGTTCTCGGCGTCGTGGATGGACACCGGGAACACGATCCTGTCGATCTCGGCCGGGACGGCGGCGAGGTCCACCTTGACGGACTCGTCGTCGCCCTCGCCCTCACCGGTGAGGTTGTCGCCGGTGTGCTCGACCGAACCGTCCGGGCTCTTGAGCTGGTTGTAGAAGACGAAGTGCTGGTCCGAGGGGACCTTGCCGGAGGCGTCGAGGAGCAGGGCGGAGGCGTCGAGGTCGTAGTCGGTGCCGGTGGTCGTGCGCACGTCCCAGCCCAGGCCGACCAGGACGGCGGTGAGACCGGGCGCCTCCTTGCTGAGCGAGACGTTGCCGCCCTTGGACAGGGAAACTCCCACGGGTTACTCCTTCTTGAGCGCTTGACGCGTGCGGTGTGGATGACGGTCTGGATGCCTTTCTGAATCTACAGCAATGTAGAAGTAGGCGGGATCGGGCCGGTGGATCTATACGATGTCCGCAAGGGCAACGCAGGGCGGCGAAAGCGAGGCAGGGCGGTGACGGATCCCGGGCAGCGTCCCCGGCGGGGACAGGGTGAGCTGGAGGCGCTGGTGCTGTCGGCGCTGCGGGAGGCGGACGGCCCGGCCACGGCCGGCTGGGTGCAGGAGCGCCTCGGCGGTGACCTCGCGTACACAACGGTGATCACGATCCTGACCAGGTTGCTGGGCAAGGGCGCGGTCTCCCGGGAGCGGGTCGGCCGGTCCTTCGCCTGGACACCGGATTCGGACCAGGCGGGCCTGGCCGCCCGGAAGATGCGCAAGGTGCTGGACGCCGAGAGTGACCGCGGGGCCGTGCTGGCCAGCTTCGTCACCGGCCTCGGCCCCGACGAGGAGCGGCTGCTGCGCGACCTGCTGGATCAGGCCCAGGGCGAAGGGGAAGACTGACGCCTCATGGGGGTCTTCGTCTTTCTGCCACTGATCCTTCCGCTCACGGCCTGGCCGGTCGCACGCCTCGCCGAACAGCATCTGCATCCACGCACCGCGACCCGGCTGCTGACGGTGCTGGCCGTGGTGCTGGCGTTGTGCAGCACGGTGTGCCTGGCGCTGGTGATGGTGGTCGGCACCGCCCAACTCCCCGGCAATCCCCTGCCGGACGGCTGGTCCGACCCCGAGGTGCGGGCGGCGGTGCCCTACGACGAGGTCGTGGGCAAGGCCGCGATTCCCGCGCTGTGCGCGGTCGTGGTCGCCTGCGCCCGGACGGTGCGGCGGCACGGGCGGGTGCGCCGCCAGGCGCACCTGGCGCTGGCCGGGCTGCGGGGGACGGAGGTGGCGGTGCTGCCCGACGCCGTGCCCTACGCGTACGCGCTGCCGCCCGGGGGCGTGTCGAGTCGTGGTGCGGGACGCGGCCGGGTCGTGGTGACCACGGCCCTGCTGGACCGGCTCCGGCCGGCCGAGCGGCGGGCCCTGTTCGCCCACGAGCGGGCGCACCTCGCCGCACGCCACGACCGGTTCCTGCTCGCCGTGCAACTGGCGGCCCGCGCCAACCCGTTCCTGCGGCCGCTGCGCACCGCCGTGGGGTACACGGCGGAGCGTTGGGCGGACGAGGAGGCGGCCCGGGCGATCGGCAGCCGCCGCACGGTGGCGCGGGCGATCGGCACGGCCGCGCTCGTCTCGCGGGGCACCCCGCTCCCCACGCTCGCCGGACTCGCCGCTCCCGGCCCGGTGCCGCGCCGGGTTGCGGCGCTCCTGGGCCCGGCTCCCGCCGTGCACGACTGGCCGCCGGTGTTCACGGCGGTCGGCCTGGCAGCCTGGGGCGCGGCGGCGGGAACGGCCGTCTCGGCGATGTCCTCCGCGAACGCGGCCGTGACGATGGTCCTCATCCTCCACGCGGCGACACCGCTCTAACGGTGGCTTCGGCCGCCGCCGGGTCGCGCTCTGGGGGGCGCGGGGGACTGCGCGACAAGCCACGACGGCGCCGCCCCGGGCAGACGCCGGGAAGCCCCACCCCGGATGCCGCCGAGCCCTGACGACAGCCCTGCTCGCCCTCCACGCGGTGCGCGCCCTGAGGGGCGCGGGGAACGGCGCGACAAGCCACGACGGCGCCGCCCCCGGCAGACAACGGGAGACACCCGGTCCCTCAGCCCTCCTCTTCCTCCTCCTCGCCCTCGAAGAAGTCCCCGACTTCGTCAACGACTTCGGCAGCGACCATGCCGCCGACGACCCCGACCGCAAGCCCCGCCGCACCCGCGGCGACGGCCGTGCCCACGCCGGGACCCGAGCGGCGGCCTTCGTGGTGCCCGGCGTCGTGCCCGTGGCCGAAGCCAGGGCCGAACGCGGTGGGGGAGTCGTAGCCGGACGACCGGTGCTCGGCCAGTTGCCGCATCCAGCCGTCGACGATCGCGGGCCAGTCCTGCTGCTCAACGCCGTCGTGGGAGACGGTGAACCGGGTGAGCGCGTCATGGCCCGGCGACAGGAGACCGCCCCGCTGGTCCGCCTCCAGCACGACCTCCATGCCGCCCGGGTCCGCCAGGAACGTCAGCTCGATCTCGTTGAACCGCTGCGCGTACTGCGGCGCGGGGACGAGCTCGATCTCCTGGTAGAAGGGCAGTCGCTGACCCGTACCGCCGATGCGCCCGTACTCGAGGTCGGCCGACCTGAAGCCGAAGCCGAGTCCGCCGAGGGCTTCCAGCACGGCCTCCTGCACGGGCAGCGGTGCGACGCTCAGCTGATCCAGGTCGCCCTTGTCCTTCGCGCCCGCCACCGACAGCTCGGTGCGCACCCCGAGGACCACGCCCAGGCTCTGCCCGTGCAGTTCCGTGATCGGGATCTCCCACGGAAGGACCACGCTGAACGGCACACTGTGCTGCTCGCCCTCCGCGAGCCGGAAGCCGCCGCCGACGGTGAACCGGTCGAAGGCCACGACACCCTCGCTCTCACCGCCCTCGTGCTCCGCCTCGACCCGGGCCACCAGCTCCAGGGTGATGTGCTCGATCTCGAAGTCGGCCTTGCCGCCCACGAGATGGACCTGACCGGTGAGCGTGCCGCCGGGCCGGACCGAAGCGGGTTCGAGCACCGTGTCGGCCGTGGGGCCGCCGACACCGAGCGCGCCGAGCAGTCGTTTGAACACCATGGTGGCGTCCACTCCTTCATGTGCGTGTACTGGCTTCTACAGGCATGTAGAAGCATAGGGGGTGCGGGTGGAGGGAGGCCGCGCTGCGCGTCCCAGCGCGCCGTGATTGTCCGAAAAGGGATCACCTCCCGACGCGACGGTGCCGCAGCCCGCCCCCCGGGCGGACTGCGGCACCAGAACCCGCCGACCCCGCAGCCGCTCAGCCCACGACGCGGCCCAGTGAACTCGGCCTTCCTGGACGGGCTCCGTGAGACGGTTCGCTCAGGCGCGTACGGCGTTGCGCTCCCGCGCCTGATCGCGCGCGTCCCGGCGGAACGCCCACGCCATGTCGGGCTCCATCACCCAGCGGAACATCCGCCGCACGGGCGGGGTGCAGAGGACCGTCACGAGCGCCGCGGCGGCGACCGTCACCAGGATCTCGCCCAGGGGCCGGTGCACCCACGCCGGCTCGTACCAGCCCCAGAACTTGGATCCCTGCGCGACGAACCCGTGCAGCAGGTAGCCGTAGAGCGTGCCCGCCCCGAGCGCCGTGAACCAGGCGCGGCGGCCGGGCACCCAGGCGAGGAAGCAGGCGACCAGGACCATCGAGCAACCGAAGGTCACCAGTGTCATGACGGGCCCGTACCAGGAGGGCGCCTCGAGCTCCGCGGCGCTGTCCCGGTGGTAGAACCAGGCGCCGCTCATCCGCGTCACCGCCCAGTAGGCCACGGCCAGCGCACCGGCGAACACCGGCACGGCGAGGATCCGCGCCGCGCGGCGCCGCACCAGACGGAAGTGCTCGGGCCGCAGCAGCAGACCGACGACGAAGTACGGCAGGAACTGCAGAGCGCGCTGCAGATCGAGGTCGTTGCCGATCGACGGCGAAAGCGTCGCCAGCATCGCGATGACGAGGGCGATCGGCAGCGGCCACCGCACGCGCTGCCAGATCGGCGTGGTCAGCCGCCAGATGAACAGGGCGGCCAGGAACCAGGTCAGGTAGAGCGGGTCCAGCAGGCTCACCGGCCGGACCGGCTCCTGGTCGGTCCAGCGGGTGAACAGGGTGTATGCCGTCTCGAAGACGACGTACGGCACGGCGAGCCCGGTGACCAGTCGCCTGATCCGGCCGGGGCTCGCGTCGAAGGAGCGCGAGAAGTAGCCGGAGATCACGATGAACGCCGGCATGTGGAAGGCGTACACGACCATGTAGAGCGCGTCGGCCGCCCGGCTGCCGTCCCGCAGGGGCTCCCAGGAGTGCCCGATCGCCACCAGCACGATCGCCAGGTACTTGGCGTTGTCGAAGAACGGGTCCCGCCGGGCGCCCGGTTCCGGCGCGGGCGTCGTCTTCCGTTCCGCTTCGCCGGTCGCGACCGCGCGCATGCGCAGGGTGTCCTCGCTCATCACGCCTCCCGCGCGGGGATCGGGGAACCCGGACGGGCGTATGCGCGTCTTGCCGGAGATACGGCGACGGGGAGCCGGTGCGACATCCCCGCCGCCTGACCACTGCGGGGCGGCCTAAACCGCATGCCGCTTCGCTGTAGCGCGGATCACATCATTGGCGGTGGTTCGCTCCGCAGCGCAACGGCGGGCGGTGCCGCCGGACCGGAGCGCGGCGGCACCGTCGCACGGGGGCCCGGTCAGCTCACCGAGCCGTCCGGGCCGTTCAGGGTGAACGCCGTCGGGCTGGGGTTCGCGGTCGACCGGGAGGCCGTGAGGCCCAGGGTGACCGAGCCGCCCGCCCGGGCGGCACCCACCTCCCGGTGACCCTCGTCGTGCTGTGCGCCGACCCGGGCGTGAACGGCGGCCCGACACGCGCGAGGTTCAGGAACGCGCGTGCGGGTCGCCGTGAACCGGGGAGGTGGAGATCCGCTTCCCGGACGGCACCCGGGAGCGGGTGCCGTGAGGACCGGGTCAGGCCGCCGCGCGGCTCCGGGTCAGCGCCTTCCTCAGCAGCGGCCACACCAGCAGCAGCACGATCACCGCGTACACGGTCACCGCGAACGGCGTGTTGACCAGACCGGTGACACTGCCGTCGCTGATCTGCAGCGCGCGCCGCAACTGCTGCTCGACGTTCGGGCCGAGGATCACGCCGATCACGGCGGGCAGCACGGGCAGCCCGTAGCGGCGCATCCCGAAGCCGATCAGACCGATGATCAGCAGGATCACCAGGTCGATCACCTCACCGCCGACCGCGTACGCGCCGACCGCCGCGAAGAACATGATCCCGGCGTAGAGGTACGGCCGCGGGATGCGCAGCAGCTTCGCCCACACCGGCGCCAGCGGCAGGTTCAGCGCGAGCAGCAGCACCATGCCGACGAACAGGGAGGCGATCAGGCCCCACACCAGGTCCGGTTCCCGCTCGAAGAGCAGCGGACCGGGCTGGATGCCGTACTGCTGGAAGGCGGCCAGCATCACGGCCGCGACAGCGGTGGTCGGCAGGCCCAGGGTCAGCATCGACACCAGCGTGCCCGCCGCCGAGGCCGACGCCGCCGACTCCGGGCCCGCCACACCCTCGATGGCGCCCTTGCCCCACTCGTCCTTGTGCTTCGACAGCCGCTTCTCCGTCACGTACGACAGGAAGGTGGGTATCTCCGCTCCGCCGGCCGGGATCGCGCCGAACGGGAAGCCGATGAACGGGCCGCGCAGCCACGACTTCCAGGTCCGGTTCACGTCGCCGCGCCCCAGCCACGGACGCCCCACCGGGATCGGCTCCGGCGGCCTGCGCCGCAGATGGGCCGCCACCCACAGAGCCTCGCCGATCGCGAAGAGCCCGACCGCGACGATCACCACGTCGATGCCGTCGGCGAGTTGGAGCGAACCGAACGTCAGGCGCTGCTGGCCGGTCATCTGGTCCAGGCCCACCAGCCCCAGGGTGAGGCCGATCAGCAGGGAGGCGAGGCCCCGGATACGGGACGAGCCCAGCACCGAGGTCACCGCGATGAACGCCAGCACCATGATGGCGAAGTAGTCCGGGGCGCCGATGTCCACGGCCAGTTTCGCGACCGTCGGCGCGAGCGCCACCAGGAGCAACGTGCCGATCAGACCGCCCGCGAAGTGCCCGACGGCGGCCGCCGCGAGGGCCTGGGCGCCACGCCCGGACTTGGCCATGGGGTTGCCCTCCATGGCCGCCACCACCGCCGCGCTCTCACCGGGTGTGTTGAGCAGGATGGAGGTGGTCGAGCCGCCGAACATCGCGCCGTAGTAGATGCCGGCGAACATGATGAACGCGCCGATCGGGTCGAGCCCGTACGTCACCGGAAGCAGCAGCGCCACCGCCATCGCCGGGCCGATGCCGGGCAGCACACCGATCGCCGTGCCGAGCAGCACACCGATCACGGCCCACAGGAGATTGATCGGCGTGAGGGCCGTACCGAAGCCGTCCAGAAGGGAGTTGAGGGCGTTCATGTCACAGCACTCCCATCAGCGGACCACCGGGCAGGGGCACTCCGAGCAGGTTGTTGAAGACGGCGTAGGTGACCAGGGACAGCCCGGCCGCGATGAGCGGATCGCGGTCGATCCTGCGGCTGCCGAGCGCGAACGCGGCGCCCCAGAACAGCAGCGCGCCCGCGACGGGGAAGCCGAGCGGCTCGATCAGGACGGCGGCGCCGAGGAACACCCCGGCGAGCAGCAGTACCGTGCGCCAGTCGGCGGGCTCGGACAGGTCGATGTCCTCGCCGCCCTCGGCCTGGCCCCGGCCGCCGCGCAGCACGTCCCCGGCGAGCAGCGCGGCGATGACCAGCAGGCCGGCGCCGACCACGATCGGCACGGTCTTCGGGCCGACCGGGCCACGCTGGGCGATGTCGACGTCCATGGTGAGCGCGTCGGTCAGGACGAGGACGCCCAGGGCCAGCAGCAGGGCGCAGACGCCGAGTTCGGAGTGCTCGCGCAGCCAGGAGCGCTGTTCACCGCCGGTCTCGGCGGCGGGGATGTCGGTCTGAGTCGTCACAGTCCCAGCTCCTTGAGCACCGAAACCACGCGCTTGTCCTCGGCGTCGAGGAACGCGCCGAACTCGTCGCCGGTGAGGAAGGCGTCGTCCCAGCCGTTCTGCCGCAGGGACGTGCGCCACTCCTGCGAGTCGTGGAGTTTCTCGATCAGCTTCACGAGCTTCTCGCGCTCCCCGTCGTTCAGGCCCGGCGGGGCGACGACACCGCGCCAGTTGGTGAAGTTCACGTCGTAACCCGCCTCCTTCAGCGTCGGCGCGTCCAGGCCCTCGACGCGTTCCGGGCCGGTCACCGCGAGGAGGCGCAGCTCGCCCGCCTTGATCTGGTCCAGGTACTCGCCGACCCCGGAGACACCGAAGGCGACCTTGTTGCCGAGGATCGAGGCGAGCAGTTCGCCGCCGCCGTCGAAGGGGATGTAGTTGACCTGCTTCGGGGGGATCCCGGCGGCCCGGGCCATCAGCATCGGCGCGAGGTGGTCGGGTCCGCCGGGCGAGGAGCCGCCGCCCACGGGGAGCTTGCCCGGGTTCTCCTTCCAGGCGCCGATCAGGTCGTCGATCGTCTTGTACGGCGAGTCCTTCGCCACGACCACCACGTCCTGCTCCTCGGTGAGCCGGGCGATCGGCGTGGTGTCCCCGAGCGTCTTCGGCGCGTCGTTGGAGCGGACGGCGCCCACGACCCCGAGGCCCATGGACATGGCGAGCTTGCCGTTGCCGTGCTCGCTCACCAGCCGGCTCAAGCCCACCGTGCCGCCGGCGCCGGGCAGGTTGAAGACCTCGATGTTGTGGGTGAGTCCGGCGTCCTCGGCGTTCTTCGCGGCCGTGCGGGCCGTGATGTCGTAGCCGCCGCCCGGCGTGTTGGGGACCATGAAACGCAGGCCCGGGATCTGTGTGCCGGTCTCGGAGCCGCTGCCGGTGGTCAGCAGCGGTGGTCCGACGAGCACGAGCACGGCGGCCCCGAGCAGGGCGAGGGGGGTGCGCAGGCGCACGAATGCCACCACCTGTCGGTACGTCGATGCGGGTAGGTAAAGGCCCTGTGAGGGAGGGTGACGTGGGCCACATGGTGCCCGGGCTCCGCCGCACTGTCTGCCTTGCGGAACCAACGGAGGTTCTGGTCTTTGCGGTCACCGGGGTGACGGCCGGGTTCGTCGTCCCCGTCCGGTAAAAGCGATCCAGGTTCCCGTGAATCTTGTGAAGAAACCCGGAAATTCGACTGTGTGTTCGTCGATGGGCAGGGCATCAGGACGAGCGGAGGTTGATAACTATGGTTCCCCTGCTTCTCGTCCTGCTGCTGGCCCTGGTCCTGTTCGGCGCGGGTTTCGCGCTCAAGGCCCTGTGGTGGATCGCGGTGATCGTGCTGGTGCTGTGGCTGCTGGGCTTCGTGCTCCGCAGCGCGGACAGCGGCGGCCGTAAGGGCCGCTGGTATCGCTGGTAGACCGGCGGACACCCTGCGGCGAGCAAAACATCAGGAATGGGGTAAACGAAAAATGACCCGATTCTCTCCTGGGAAAGGCGTTCCATTTCCATGGCCGACACAAAAGACGTCGTAGAACTCATCCTTCAGGACCACCGGCGCATGGAGGACCTCTTCCGCCGCATGCGGAGCGTCGAGGACGACCGGGCGGGTGCGCTGCGGGAGTTCGCCGACCTGCTGATCGCGCATGCGCAGGCCGAGGAGGCCGAGGTCTACCCCGCGCTCAAGCGGTACAAGAACATCGACGACGAAGAGGTCGAGCACGGCGAGCACGAGCACGACGAGGGCAACGAGGCCCTCCTGGAGCTCCTAGAGGTCGAGGAGGTCGGCTCCGACGAGTGGGACTCGAAGCTCGAGGAGCTGGTGGAGGCCGTCACCCACCACGCCGACGAGGAGGAACGCACCATCCTCAACGGCGCTCGGGAGAACGTGGCGATGGAGCGCCGCGAGGAGCTCGGCCTGGCGTTCCTGCGGGAGCGTGAGCGTCAGTTGAAGGCCGGGTGCGGTTCCGTGGAGAACGTACGCAAGCTCGTCGAGTCCTGACTCGACCGGGCCGGCCCCGGTGGTCACCGCAGATGGGCGGTGACCACCGGGGCCGTTCGCTGTCCCGGGCGCGCTTCCGGACGAGGGACCTCAGGCGTGTTGCGTGTCCGCCGCGCGCAGGGCGGTCCGGATGCCGAAGGTGACCACGACGATCAGGCACAGGGCGATGACCGCCTCGGCCCAGAAGAAGGCGAACCAGTCCATCACGCAGCCGATCGGGGGAGTGCCGGGGGCGGTGTTGCGGAACGCCGCGAGAGCGAACAGCGTGGCGGCCATCCAGGCGAGGGCGGGCCAGACCAGGCCCTGTCGGCGGGTCGTCAGGTACCAGGCCCCGAGGAGCACGGACGAGGCCAGCGCCCACATCGCGACCATCATGAAGACCGCGAAGGTGAGCAGGCTGCCCGACCGGGACAGCTTCAGCGCCACGACGGCCTCCTGCCCGGAGGGCGGGGGCGTCACCGAGACGGAGAAGAGCGTGTCGGCGTTGGAGAGGAGCATCCGCACCGGCACCGGGTCGCCGCCCAGTACGGCCCAGAACTCGATGTCGGTGTCGTAGGTGTCGAACGGGTAGTCGCTGATCGATCCCCCCGTGATCGCGACCCGCACGTCCTGGGGCGCGATCCGCTCGTGCGCCTCGAACGCCAGGTCGTCGAGGGTCGCCCCCGACGTCCGGAGGCTGAGGTCGGCCACCGGGGCGGTCCCCTTCTCCTCGCCGAGGGCCCCGCGCGGGCTGGCCCTGACCCGCAGGACGAGTTCCCCGGCCGTGGCGTCGACGCTCTGGACAGTGGCCTCCACGTCCACCCGGTCGACGGCCCGGGATCCGACCGTGTGCACCGTGTCCTTCGCCTGCCGCTCGGTGTACTGCAACCATGACCCCACGGACACCGCCACCAGGATCAGGACCGCCAGAGGGATCAGGACCAGCAGGACGGACGGCCCCGAGCGGCGTGGGCGGGGAGCGTGCGTGGACGGGGCCATGGCGACTCCGATGAGGTGGCAGGGCGACGGGCTCGTCCCGCCCGGCGGGGAGTCACCCTCCGATCACAGGCAGCCACTGTAAGTGCTGCCTGCGGCGACTTCACGGAGGCGGCGGCTCAAGGGCTGTGCCGCTCCTCGCGCGCCGCGCAGTCGAGGTCCCGGGCCGGCAGGCGCCCCGTCGTGAGGTAGTCGTTGACCGCGTCGTCGACACACGCCGAACCGTAGACGCCGTACACCGCGTGCTGGTCGGCGCCCTCCAGGGTGACCAGGCGCGAGGAGGGCCATCCCTCGCGGACGGCCTTGGCGCCGTCGTAGTACGTGCGCGGGTCTCCGGTGGCGTTCACCAGCAGGGCCGGCAGGTCACTCCGGATCCTGGTCGGGCGCTCGCGCGGCCGGAGACGGTGATCGTCCGGCCGCGGGGGTCGGAGTAGTCCAGCGGTACGGTCACGTCGGCGCAGCGGGCGCCCGCCTGCTGCAGTTCCTTGCCGGTCGGATCGTCCGGCCCGAGCAGGCAGCTCTTCCAGGTGAGGTGCTGCCGGTGATAGCGGGCGAGGGGGTCCGATGCCGCCTCGGCCGTGGCGGGCGGTGCGGTGAAGGCGAGGGCGGCGGCCGTCAGGGCCAAGACCGCTCGTCTCGTGGTTCCCGGGGAACGGGATGACACGGGGGTGTCCTCTCTGGCGCCGATGTTCCCCGCGGGGTTGGCAGGGGCATGCCCGAGGGGGGTGTGGTGCGACAGAACGGTAGGGACGTCTCGCGGGCCGATCACTCCGGCTGACAGCAACTTCGTGGTGGGGCCACCCCCAGCGTGGAAGCGGGGGAACGCCGTTTCCATGGCAGGGACAACAACCCGAATCTCTGCCCCAGGCTGGGACAATGCCCGGCAGACCTTGTGCAGGTCGCTGCAGGGGGGTTGTCCAGACATTCCCTCGCCCCTAGGGTCCCTTCCGAGTGCAAGCGCTTTCCGAGCGCGTGTCCGCCGGTTGTCCGAGGAGCGCCGCATGTCCGTGACCCCAGGGTCTCCCGCCCGCCGCCGCGTGGCCGTCGTCGGCACCGGCGCCATCGTCAGCGGCAGTCATCTGCCCGCGTTGTGGGCCCACGCCGACCGGGTGGAACTGGTGGCCGCCGTCGACGTGGACCAGGAGCGCCTCGACGCCTTCCGCGAGCCGGCCGGCGCGCAGGTCGCCGGGTTCACCTCGGTGGACGCGATGCTGGACGCCGTACGCCCCGACCTGGTTCTGATCGGGACCCCGCCCTCCCGGCACCGGGACCAGACGGTGGCCGCGCTGAAGGCGGGCGCCTGGGTGCTGTGCGAGAAGCCGCTGACCCTGTCGCTCGCCGAGTACGACGAGATCGCCGCCGCCGAGGAGGCCTCCGGAGCGTACGCGGCGGTCGTCTTCCAGCACCGCTACGGATCCGGGGCCGTGCACGCCCGCGAGCTGATCACGAGCGGCGAGCTGGGCGCCCCGCTGGTCGCGCACTGCCAGACCACCTGGCACCGGGACGCCGCCTACTACGCGGTGCCGTGGCGCGGGAAGTGGGCCGGCGAGGGCGGCGGCCCCACCATGGGCCACGGCATCCACCAGTACGACCTGATGCTGCACCTGCTCGGCGCGTGGGACGAGATCAGCGCGATGGCCGCGCGCCTGGTCCACGACACCGAGAGCGAGGACGTCTCCACCGCCCTGGTGCGGTTCAGGAGCGGCGCCCTCGCCACCGTCGTCAACAGCGTGCTCTCCCCGGACGAGGTGAGCCGCATCCGCATCGACTGCGTGGACGCCACCGTCGAGCTCACGCACCTGTACGGCCACGGCAACGACAGCTGGGCCTACACCCCGGCCCCGCACGTCACCTCCGAGCGCGCCACCGCCTGGCGCACCCCCTCGGCCGACGTGCCCAGCTCGCACACCGCGCAGCTGGGCGCACTCCTCGACGCCTACGACACCGGCACCCGGCCCCCGGGCAGCGGCCAAGACGCCCGCGCCACCCTGGAGTTCGCCGCCGCCCTGTACAAGGCGGCGTTCACCGGCCGCTCGGTGCGCGCGGGGGAGATCGGCCCAGGCGACCCGTTCTACGAGGCCATGCACGGCGAGCACCCCGACTGGGCACCCAAGGAGCGCGCATGACCATCCGCGTCACCCACACGCACGGCGAGGACATCGCCGTCACCGCAGGCGGCACGGAGATCCTCCGCTACGTCTACCGCCCCGACCCGGACCCCTTCGAGTCCCGCAAGCCCTACGCCCACCCCGTGCGCACCCTCTCCGGCCGCACGGTCACCGGCTACCGCCCGAACGACCACCGCTGGCACAAGGGCCTGCAGATGACCGCCAGCCACCTGTCCGGTCAGAACTTCTGGGGCGGCAACTGCTACGTCCACGGCCAGGGCTACCTCCCCCTGCCCGAGCGCGTCGGCTCGATGCGGCACGACGGCTTCGCCGACTTCACCGTCGAGGACGACCGCCTCGCCTTCACCGAGAACCTCACCTGGATCGAGAACGGCGGCGAGGAGTGGGCGCGCGAGGTGCGCGGCCTGACGGTTCACTCGGTGGACGAGGAGGCCGGTTCCTGGGCCCTGGACTGGTCGATCCGCCTCACCAACACCCGTTCCGCACCCCTGGTCTTCGGCTCCCCGACCACCGCGGGCCGTGACATGGCCGGCTACACCGGGCTCCAGTGGCGCGGCCCGCGCGACTTCACCGGCGGCACGGTCTTCGCCCCGGACACCGACGCCGACGCGGGCAAGCTGATGGGCACCCAGGGCCCCTGGCTCGCCTTCACCACCGAGCACGACGACGTCGACGGCCACTCCACCCTGGTCTTCGCGCACGCGCCCGAGAACCTCGACGGGGCGTCCCCGATCCACGAGTCGCACTGGTTCGTCCGCTCCGAGCCCTTCCCGACGGTCGCGTTCTCCTGGGCGTTCTTCGAGGAGTTCGAGCTGCCGCCGGGCGAGTCCTTCGGGTACCGGTACCGCATCGTCGTCGCCGACGGCGCCTGGGACCGCGACCGCGTCGGCACCCACCTGGAGGGCCTGCCGTGGTGAGCCAGGCGAAACCGGCGGGCCTTGTGCACCCGCTGCCCGGCGCGATCGGCCTGTCCCACCTCAGCGCCTACGACTGGGAGGCCGCCGACGGCGTCTGCGGCGGCAGCCCGCACCTGCACCTGGTGTGCACGGA
Organism: Streptomyces sp. WAC04114; assembly: GCF_019733245.1. Lineage (NCBI taxonomy): Bacteria > Bacillati > Actinomycetota > Actinomycetes > Kitasatosporales > Streptomycetaceae > Streptomyces > Streptomyces sp. WAC04114. Next base: position 39,340 of record NZ_JAIGQA010000004.1, on the reverse strand, counting down.
GGCGTACGTCGTCACCGGCGGCCGGGGCGCGGTCCAGACGCTGAGCCCCGACGGCTACCGGGACATCCCCCTGGAGGCCGGCTCGATCGCCTGGTTCACGCCGGGGACCGTGCACCGCATGGTGCAGGGCGGCGATCTGCGCATCACCGTGCTGATGCAGAACAGCGGCCTTCCCGAGGCCGGGGACGCCGTGTTCACCTTCCCGCCCGAGGTGCTCGCCGACCCGGAGGAGTACGCCGCCGCCGCTGCCCTGCCGCCCGGCACCGGACCGGAGACGGCCGCGGCCGCCCGGCGGCGCAGGGATCTCGCCGTCGAGGGCTACCTCGGGCTGCGCGAGGCCCTCGTGGCCGGGGACAACGGCCCCTACCTGGAGTTCCAGAGCGCCGCCGCCCGGATCGTCCGCGACAAGGTTCCCACCTGGCGGAAGTTGTGGCGGGAGGGCGCCCTGGCCACCGCGGAGCGCACCGGCGCCCAGCTCGACGCCCTGGCCGCCGGCGATCCCGGCCACCTCGGCGAGGCCACCGCCCACCAGGCCGCCCCGACCCGGCTCGGCGGCTTCGGCATGTGCGGTCGGCGCGACGAGTACGCGCTGCCGGGCACCACGCTGCCCTATCAGGAGGAGTAGCGGCAGCAAGGGGGGACCGGGGGGTCTCAGCCCATCTCCGAGGAGAGGAGTGACCTCGGCATGCCCGGACACAGGACGAAGGGGTTCTGCGCGTCGGCCGCCGCACTGGCACTGTGCGCCGTGCTGGCGGGCTGCGGAGGATCCGGGGAGTCCGCCGGAGGCGGCAAGGTCGTGCTGCGCTACACGTGGTGGGGCAACCCCGACCGCGCGGAACGCACCGAGCAGGCCGTCGCGCTGTTCGAGAAACAGCACCCGAACGTCGACGTGTCGACGTCGTTCTCCGGCTACGACGCCTACAAGCAGAAGCTCGCCACCCAGGCCGCCGGCGGCGATGCCCCGGACGTGATGCAGCTGGACTACCGCCAGATCGACCAGTACGCCTCCGGCGGCGTCCTGCTGAACCTGGCGGAACAGAAGTCCGTCCTGCGCACCGCCGAGATCGACCGGGGCCTGCTCGCCACCGGCCGCGTCGACGACGTGCAGTACGCGATCCCGCAAGGGCGCGGCACCGAGACCGTCGCCCACGACGTCCGGACCTGGAAGAAGTCGGGCGTTCCGCTGCCCGGAAAGAGCTGGACCTGGAGCCGGTGGGCCGACACCATGCGGGCCCTCGCGAAGAGGACGGGCAAGCCCGGGGCGACCGACCCCGGCCAGAGTGAGGACGCCTTCGAGGTCTGGCTGCGTGGCCAGGGCAAGGCCCTCTACACGAAGGACGGCGGGCTCGGCTTCGGCGTCGCCGACCTCACCCGCTGGTGGACCTTCACCGACAAGCTCCGCCGCGAGGGCGCCGTCTCACCCGCCGAGCAGACCACCCAGCTCGACGGATCCGTGGAGAACACCCCGCTGGGGCGCGGCACGTCCGTCACAGACGCCAACTGGGACGCCCCGGCCAGCGGTTTCCTCGCGCTGATCCCCACCGGCGTCGCGCTCGCCCCGATGCCGTCCGGCGAGGACGGCACACCCGGCCAGTACTTCAAGCCCTCCATGTTCCTGGGCGTCTCGGCCGACACCGGGCACCCGAAGGAGGCGGCCCGGCTCGTCGACTTCATGATCAACGACCCCGAGGCCGCGAAGATCCTCGGCGCGAGCCGCGGCATCCCCGTCAACGAGAGCATCCGGGATGAGATCGGCCCGCGGCTCAAGGACTTCGACAAGACCATCGCCGACTACCAGGCATCCCTGGAAGGCAAGCTCAAGGACCCGCCCCAGGCGCCGCCCTCGGGCGACAACGCCCTGCAGAGCACCTTCCAGCGCGACTACGACCAGGTGTCCTACGCGCGCATGTCGCCCCGCGAAGCGGCCGAGAACTACGTCACCGAGGCGAAGGCGGAGCTGAGGTCATGACCACCACCGCGATTCCCTCGGAGGCGAGGCGTGCCCCCGCCGCGGCCCCGAAGCGCCGCCCCGAGCGCGAACGCGAGGGCGCCGCCTGGGTGTTCCTCTCGCCCTGGGTGCTCGGCGCGATCGTCCTGACCCTGCTGCCGATGGCCGTGTCGCTGTACCTGTCGTTCACCGACTACGACCTGTTCAACCCGCCGCAGTGGGTGGGCCTGCGCAACTACGCGCAGATGTTCACCGAGGACCCGCGCTACTGGCGCTCGGTCGTGACGACCCTGACGTACGTCGTCATCGCCGTGCCCCTGCAACTCGCCCTCGCCCTCGTCGTCGCCCTCGCCCTGAAGGGCATGAAACGCGGCAAGGGCTTCTACCGCTCCGCGTTCTACGCGCCGTCCCTGCTGGGTGCGTCGATGTCCATCGCGCTCGTCTGGCGGGCGGTCTTCAACGACGGCGGTACGATCGACAACCTGCTCGGCACCGGTGGCTGGGTCAACAAGCCCGGCTGGGCGCTGCCGGCCGTCGCCCTGCTGACGGTGTGGCAGTTCGGCGCCCCGATGGTCATCTTCCTCGCCGGGCTGCAGCAGATACCCGCCGAGCTCTACGAGGCCGCGGCGGTCGACGGGGCCGGGAAGGGGCGGCAGTTCCTGTCCGTCACCGTGCCGATGCTCTCCCCGGTGCTGTTCTTCAACCTGGTCCTCCAGACCATCCAGGCCTTCCAGGTGTTCACCCCAGCCTTCGCGGTCAGCGCGGGCAAGGGCGGACCGGCCGACTCGACCCTCGTCTACACCATGTACCTCTACGACCGCGGCTTCGTCGCCTCCCACATGGGCTACGCCTCCGCCATGGCCTGGGTGCTTCTCCTCGTGATCGGCATCGTCACGGCGGTGCTGTTCCGCACCTCGCGCTCCTGGGTCTTCTACGCCTCCGAGGGGGACCGGTGACCTCAACGACTGTTGCCCACAAGCCCGTTCGGTGGGGACGCGTCTTCCTGCACATGGGCTGCCTGCTCGCCCTGCTGGTCATGCTGTACCCCCTGGCCTGGCTGCTGGCCACCTCGCTCAAACCCGCCGACGAGGTCATCGCGAGCCTCGACCTGCTGCCCGGCCACCTGGAGTGGTCCAACTACACAACCGCCCTGAACGGCGTCAACGACGTCTCCATCTGGCGGCTGCTCGGCAACTCCCTGCTGATCGCGGGCGGCGCGGTCCTCGGCAACGTCATCAGCTGCTCGCTCGCCGCCTACGCCTTCGCGCGGCTGCGGTTCCGGTTCCAGGGGCCGCTGTTCGCTTTCATGATCGCCACGATCATGCTGCCGCACCACGCGGTCCTGATCCCGCAGTACATCATCTTCAACCAGCTCGGCCTGGTGAACACCTACTGGCCGCTGATCCTGCCGAAGTTCCTCGCCACCGAGGCGTTCTTCGTCTTCCTCGTCGTGCAGTTCATGCGCGGCCTGCCGCGCGAGCTGGAGGAGGCGGCCCGGATCGACGGCTGCGGACCCTTTCGCAGCTTCTTCCAGGTCGTACTGCCGCTCACCCGGCCGGCCCTGATCACCACCGCCATCTTTACGTTCATCTGGACCTGGAACGACTTCTTCACCCAGCTCATCTACCTCTTCGACCCGGACAAGTTCACCCTCACCCTGGCGCTGCGCTCCTTCGTGGACGCCTCCAGCACCTCCGCGTTCGGCCCAATGTTCGCCCTGTCGGTGATCGCGCTGCTGCCGATCGTGCTGTTCTTCCTCGCCTTCCAGCGGTTCCTGGTGGAGGGCATGGCCAGCTCCGGAGTCAAGGGGTGAGCGGGATGCGCACACCCGAGGCGGGTGAGGTGTTCGGCCCGCGCCTGACCCTGTTCGCCGACGTGCTGAGCGTCGGACTCGTCACCGCGGCGGCCTGCCTGCCCCTCGTCACCGTCCCGGCCGCCCTGTCGACGGCGTGTGCGGTGCTGCGCGGCGCGGGGCGGGACCAACCCGCCACGGCAGGGCGGTATTTCGCCCTGCTGCGGCGGCGGTTGCGCGCGGGTGACCTGGTGGCGGGGGCCGGGGCCCTCGCGGGCCTGCTGCTGCTCGCCGCCGACCTGGCGCTGGCCCGGGCCGGGTTGCCGGGGGCACCGCTGTTCGCGGTCGCGGCCGCGGTGATCGGCGGGTGCGCGGCGCTGGTCGGCCTGCGAGCCTGCGGACGACCCGAGTCGCTCACCGACTGGCGTGCGGCGGTGCGCGGGGCCGGGCGCGACGCCGTGGCGGACGTGGGTGGCAGCGGCCTGGTCGTGCTCGCGGTGGCGACGGCCGCGCTGTGTGCCTGGATGCTGCTGCCGCTGGCCCTCCTCGCGCCCGGGCCACTGGCCCTCGCGCTCACCGCCGTCGACGTACGCAGGTCCGCTGCCGTTCTCCTTCGATAGCCGGAAATTCAGGAGCCATTGGCGCACGACAGGTGTGAGCACCGGGACGAGATGGCCATCCTCTTGTCATGAACCTGCGGCTCGATGGGCGGGCCGCAGCCTCATGGAGGTGTGGGATGCACCGCAGATTGGCCACCGGTCTTGCCGCCTCGACCCTGACCCTCGTCACCGTGATCGGCGCCGCCACCAGCGCGAGCGCCGCTCCCGCCGACAAGCCTCAGGTGCTCGCGAACTGGACGCAGACCAGCGAGTCCAGCTTCAGCACGTGGGCCGCCGCCCGGGCCAACCAGGCCGCATGGGCCGCGTACGCCTTCGACTGGTCGACCGACTACTGCTCCTCCTCGCCGGACAACCCCTTCGGCTTCCCCTTCTCGATGTCCTGCGCCCGTCACGACTTCGGCTACCGCAACTACAAGGCGGCAGGCACCTTCAGCGCCAACAAGCCCCGGCTCGACAGCGCCTTCTACGAGGACCTCAAGAGGGTCTGCGCGGCCTACAGCGGCGGCACGAAGACCTCCTGCACCAGCACGGCCTGGACGTACTACCAGGCCGTGCGGGCCTTCGGCTGACGGTTCGTCACCGAGAGGGCGCCGGGCGGCGGGGTGGGTCCCCGCGCCCGGCCGACCCGCGGCTCACCGGCGCAGGGCGCCCATGATGCCGATCCGCGGCCACGACCGCGCAGCCGTGAGCAGAGCCTGCGTACGCGCCGAGGGGGTGGCCGCCGCTGCCGCCAGGGCCGCTGCCGCGCTCGCGATGCCGAGGACCGCGCCCGCCGCCACATCGCCCGGGTAGTGCACGCCCGTGTGGACGCGCGAGTAGCCGACGGCGCCGGCCAGTGCCCCGAGCGGAACCGCCGCCGGGGGCAGCACCACGCCGACGGCCGTGGCGAACGCGACCGCCGACGCCGTGTGCCCGGACGGGAACGACGCCGAGGTCGGCATCTTGACGTGCCGGTCCACCGTCACCCGGGCGGCTTCCCGGTCCGGCCGCGCCCGGCGCACCAGCCGCTTGCCGAGGAGGTTGGCGGAGGCCGAGGCCACGGCGATCGCGCCGACACCGGCGAGGGCGGCCTTGCGCGGCCGCTTGCCCGCCAGGGCCAGGGCGGCGGCGATGGCGAAGGAGATCTTGGAGTGGTCGGCCGCGTGCGACAGGTGGCGCAGCGTGCGGTCCAGGGTCGGTGTGGGGGTGGCGGCCACCGCCGCGTACAGGGCGCCGTCCACGGCCCTGAGATCGCGGAACACGGCGCTCAGGAGCCGGCCGGGTCCGCCCGCGGAGTCCCGGGTGTTCTGGAGCGGACGGGGGGCGTCCGCGTTCGTGGTCCTCGGATCGGTCATGTGCTTCTCCCCGCAGTGGCCTTCCCCAGCAAGGTACCGGCTCACACCCGACGCACGCTCGGCGCCCCTGCCAGCCGGTACCTCCCGGGTGCCCGGACGGCGGACGCACACCCCGGTGAGCCGCGACACTGACCGCATGTCACTCCTGCCCCACCGAGCCCTGCGCGCACTGGACCGTTTCCACGCCGCCCGCCCCTGGGACCACAACGCCCGTTTCCACCGCTGGATCCTGCGGCAGCTCCCCGAGCGGGTGGGCAGTGCCCTGGACGTGGGCTGCGGCACCGGCGATCTGGCCCGTCTGCTGGCCGGCCGGGCGGAGCGGGTGCACGGCATCGACGCCGACCCGGAGATCACGGCCCGGGCGCGGCAGCTGACGCCCGCGGCGGCCCCGGTGACCTACGCGGCGGCCGACGCGCTGACCGGGTTGGGGGATCGGTCGTACGACGTCATCACCTGTGTCGCCGTCGTCCACCATCTGCCGTTCACCCGGGCCCTCGAGACCTTCCGCGACCGGCTGGCCCCCGGCGGCACTCTGGTGATCGTCGGAGTGGCCCGGGAACGGACGCTCGTCGACCACCTGCTCTCCATCGCGTCGATCCCGCTCGACATCGTCATGGCGTTGCTGAAGAACCGGGGCCGTACGGCCCCGCGCCCGGTCTCGATGACGGCCCGCACCCGTCCGGCGGAGCTGACCTTCACCGAGATCGCGCGCGAGGCCCGGGCCGTCCTCCCCGGCGTGCGACTGCGCCGCCGGCTGTTCTGGCGCTACACGCTGGTGTGGCGCCGCCGCTGATCCGCAGGAGCCTCAGCCGGCGGCCCGGAAGGTGCGCAGCCGCAGTGAGTTGCCGACCACGAAGACCGACGAGAAGGCCATCGCCGCCCCGGCGATCATCGGAGTGAGCAGGCCGGAGGCGGCCAGCGGCAGGGCCGCCACGTTGTAGGCGAAGGCCCAGAACAGGTTCGAGCGGATGGTGCCGAGCGTGCGGCGGGCGAGCCGGATGGCGTCCGCCGCGGCTCGCAGATCGCCGCGCACGAGCGTCAGGTCGCCGGCCTCGATGGCGGCGTCCGTACCGGTGCCCATGGCCAGACCCAGATCGGCCTGCGCGAGTGCCGCCGCGTCGTTGACACCGTCGCCGACCATCGCCACCGACCGGCCCTCTGCCTGGAGCCGCTTGACGACGTCGACCTTGTCCTGCGGGAGCACCTCGGCGATGACCTCCTCGATGCCCACCTCGCGGGCGACGGACCGGGCCACCGCCTCGTTGTCACCGGTCAGCAGGATCGGCCTCAGGCCGAGCGCCCGCAGCCGTCCGACCGCCTCCGCGCTGGTGTCCTTCACCGCGTCGGCCACCTCCAGCACCGCGCGCGCCTCGCCGTCCCACGCGACCGCGATGGCCGTGCGCCCGGCTTCCTCGGCCGCCGTCCTCGCCCCGGCCAGGCCCTCGGGAAGCCGCATCGCCCAGTCGGCCAGCAGCCGCTCCCGGCCGACGAGCACCGCGTGGCCCTCGACCACGCCCTGCACACCGAGGCCGGGGACGTTGGCGAAGTCCTCAGGAGCCGGCAGCGCGCCCAGCTTCTCCAGCGCCCCGTCGGCGACGGCCCGCGCGATCGGGTGCTCGGAGGAGTGCTCCAGCGCCCCGGCCAGCCGCAGCACGTCCGCCTCGTCCGTGCCCTCGGCGGTGTGCACGGCCAGCAGCGTCATACGGCCGGTCGTGACGGTGCCGGTCTTGTCGAGGACGACGGTGTCGACCCGGCGCGTGGACTCCAGGACCTCCGGGCCCTTGATGAGGATGCCGAGCTGGGCGCCCCGCCCGGTGCCCACCATCAGCGCGGTCGGTGTCGCCAGCCCAAGGGCGCACGGGCAGGCGATGACCAGGACGGCGACCGCGGCGGTGAACGCGGCCGTCAGTCCGGCGCCGTTGCCCAGCCAGAAGCCCAGCGTGCCGAGCGCCAGGGCGATCACCACCGGCACGAACACCGCGGAGATCCGGTCCGCGAGCCGCTGCGACGCCGCCTTGCCGTTCTGCGCGTCCTCCACCAGCCGTACCATCCGGGCGAGTTGGGTGTCGGCGCCCACTCGGGTGGCCCGCACGACGAGCCGCCCGCCGACGTTGATCGTCGCGCCCGTGACCGGGTCGCCCGCGCTCACCTCCACCGGCACGGACTCGCCGTTGAGCATCGAGGCGTCGACGGCGGAGGAACCCTCTTCGACCGTCCCGTCCGTCGCGATCTTCTCGCCGGGCCGGACCAGGAAGCGGTCTCCGGCGTTCAACTCCGCTACCGGGACGGTCTGTTCACGGCCGTCGGCCCGCAGCACGGTGACGTCCTTCGCGCCCAGCTCCAGCAGCGCCCGCAGCGCGGCGCCCGCCTTGCGCTTGGCGCGGGCCTCGAAGTACCGCCCGGCCAGGATGAAGGCGGTCACGCCCGCGGCGGCCTCCAGGTAGATGTTCCCGGCGCCGTCCGTGCGCCCGATGGTCAGCTCGAAGGGGTGGGTCATGCCCGGAGTGCCCGCCGTGCCGAGGAACAGCGCCCACAGCGACCACAGGAACGCGGCCGAGGTGCCCACCGAGATCAGGGTGTCCATGGTGGCCGCGCCGTGCCGGGCGTTGGTGAACGCCGCCTTGTGGAAGGGCCAGGCCGCATAGGTCACGACGGGCGCCGCCAGGGTGAGCGACAGCCACTGCCAGTACTCGAACTGCAGCGCCGGGACCATCGCCATGGCGACGACGGGCACCGACAGCACCACGGCAGTGATCAACCGCTCGCGCAGCGGCCGCAGTTCGTCCGGCTCCTCGGACGGGCCGGTCTCCGGGGCAGGGGGAGTGGGCTCCTGTGCGGTGTATCCGGTGGCCTCAACGGTGGCGATGAGATCACCTACGGAGACGTCGCCGGAGTAGCCGACCCTGGCCTTCTCGGTGGCGTAGTTGACGGTGGCGGTGACCCCGTCCATGCGATTGAGCTTCTTCTCGATGCGCGCGGCGCAGGAGGCGCAGGTCATGCCCCCGATGGCGAGCTCCACCTCGGCGTCGGTGCCGGTCGATGTGCCGGTGCTCATGCTCAGACCCTCCCGGTCAGCTCGTAGCCGGCCTCGTCGACGACCTCCGCGATCACATCGTCGTCGGGCTCGGCGGCACTGGTGACGGTGACATGGCCGGTGTCGAGGTCGACCTCGACACCGGTGACGCCGGTCAGCTCGCCGATGGCCTTGGTCAGCGTGGCCTTGCAGTGGCCGCAGGACATTCCGGAGACGGCGTAGGTGGTGGCGGGCATCGGGTGCCTCCTCGGGGCGGTTCGACAGATGCGGTTCTATACGGGGCAGGGGTATCCCGCGCCGATTTCAGGTATACCCCCGAGGGGTATATGATGCAAGCGCCGAGACGGCTTGACCTGATACCCCCCAGGGGTATGCTGAGCTGTATGGAGGCCCCGCATTCGAGCGGGGGACCGGTATCTGAAGGAGCCGACGGCCATGAACACCGGACTCAGGATCACCACCTTGGCCGCCGCGCTGGCAGCGACCTTCGGCGCGGCCTACGGCGTCGGCCAGGGCATCGACCCCGTCGTCGCCGACAGCCCCCCGAAGCACGGGGACGAGCACAGCCGGCCCACACAGGAGCAGGCGGAGGGCGGCGGTCATGGCGGACACGACACGCCCCCCGCCGGCGGACTGCAGGTCTCCGAGGGCGGTTACACCCTCGACCTCGACACCCCGCGCGTCACCGCTGGCAAGCAGGCCGACCTGCGCTTCACCGTCCGCGACGCCGGCGGCCGGGCGGTCACCGCCTACCAGCGCGAGCACGACAAGGAGCTGCACCTCATCGTGGCCTCACGCGACCTGGTCACCTACCGCCATCTGCACCCCAGCCGCGCTGCCGACGGCACCTGGAGCACCCCCGTGGACCTGCCCCGCGCGGGCGGCTACCGCGTCTTCGCCGACTTCACCCCCGCCGGGAAGAACGCCGAGAACCTCACCCTCGGCGCGGACCTCGCCGCCTCCGGCCCGTACGAGGCCCGGCCCCTGCCGCCCGCGAGCACCACGGCCCGGGGCGACGGCTACGAGGTGAAGCTGTCCGGCGCCCCGCAGCCGGGCAGGGCGAGCGAACTGAAGCTGAAGGTCTCCCGCGGCGGCAGGCCCGTGACCGACCTCCAGCCCTACCTCGGCGCGTACGGCCACCTCGTCGCCCTGCGCTCCGGCGACCTCGCCCATCTGCACGTCCACCCGAAGGGCGAACCCGGCGACGGCACGACCAGGCCCGGGCCGGACATCTCGTTCACGGCCACCGCACCCAGCTCCGGCGCCTACCGCCTGTTCCTCGACTTCAAGCACGACGGCAAGGTCCACACGGCGGCGTTCACCGTCCGGGCCGGGGGAGCGGCGCCCGACTCGGGTACCCCCGAGGGGCATGCGGAGGACGGCCACGGGCACTGAGCCGAGCGTCAGCCGAGCACCCGGTCCAGGTTGAACGCCGCGCTGATCAGCGCGAGATGCGTGAACGCCTGCGGGAAGTTGCCCTGCTGCTCCCCGGTGTGGCTGATCTCCTCGGCGTACAGACCCAGGTGGTTGGCGTAGGTCAGCATCTTCTCGAAGGCCAGGCGCGCCTCGTCGACCCGGCCCGCGTGCACCATGGCCTCGACGTACCAGAACGAGCAGATGGAGAACGTGCCCTCGTCGCCGCGCAGCCCGTCGGGGCTGGAGCGGGGGTCGTAGCGGTACACCAGCGAGTCGGACACCAGCTCCTCGGTGAGCACGTCCAGCGTCGACAGCCACTTCGGATCGGTGGGGGCGATGAACTTCGACAGCGGCATCATCAGCACCGCCGCGTCCAGCACGTCGCCGTCCTCGTGCTGGACGAAGGCCCCGCGCTCATCGGACCAGCCACGGCTCATGATCCGCCGGTAGATCGTGTCGCGGCACTCCCGCCAGCGCGGCAGGTCGGCGGGCAGGCCGCGCCGGTTGGCCATCCGGATGGCCCGCTCGATCGCCACCCAGCACATCAGCCGCGAGTACAGGAAGTTCCGGCGCCCGCCCCGCGTCTCCCAGATCCCCTCGTCGGGCTGGTCCCAGTGCGCGCACACCCAGTCCACCAGGGCGCACACGTCGTCCCAGTGACCGCTGGAGATGGGCTTGGCCCACTTGTCGTAGAGGTAGATGGAGTCGATCAGCGCGCCGTAGATGTCGAGCTGGAGCTGGTCGGCCGCCGCGTTGCCGACCCGTACCGGCGCCGATCCGTGGTGGCCCTCCAGATGGTCGAGGGTGCGCTCGGGCAGCTCGGTGCGGCCGTCGATGCCGTACATGATCTGCAGCGGCCCGGAGACCTTGCCGTCGCCCGGGCTGATGTGCCGGGTCACGAAGTCCATGAACGCCTCGGCCTCGCCGGTGAAGCCCAGCCGCAGCAGGGCGTAGACGCAGAACGCCGCGTCGCGCACCCACACGTACCGGTAGTCCCAGTTGCGCTCGCCGCCCAGCTCCTCGGGCAGGCTCGTCGTCGGCGCCGCCACGATCGCCCCGGTGGGCGCGTACGTGAGCAGCTTCAGCGTCAGCGCCGAGCGGTGCACCATCTCCCGCCAGCGGCCCTTGTACCGGGACGCCGACAGCCAGCGCCGCCAGTACGCCACCGTCGCCGCGAACTGCTCCTCGGCCTCCGTGCGCGCACACCTGCGGGGCGTCACGTCGCCGCCGACCTTGTCCAGCGCCAAGACCGCCGTCTCGCCCTCGGACAGCTTGAAGTCGCCCCTGACGTCTCGCCCGTCGGCCTCCAGCGGCACGGTCGCGGTCAGCGCCAGCGCGAGCCCCGGGGCCTCGAACACCGCGGTGTCGCCGGCCAGCCGGACCGTGTGCGGCAGGGAGCCGTAGTCGAACCGGGGCGCCACGCGCGTACGGAACGGGATCGAGCCGCGGACGCACACCACCCGCCGGATCACCCGGTGCCGCTCGGCCTCGGCCGGCCCGCCGCCGACCGGCATGAAGTCCTGCACCTCGCCGACCCCGTCCTCGGTGAAGAAACGGGTGATCAGCACGTTGGTGTCGGGGAAGTAGAACTGCTTGGTCCGCGCCGGCACGGACGCCGCCAGTTCGAAACAGCCGCCGCGCTCCGCGTCCAGGATCGAGGCGAACACGCTCGGCGCGTCGAAGGCCGCGCAGCAGTACCAGTCGATGGTGCCGTCGGTCCCCACCAGGGCCACACTGCGCAGATCGCCGATCAACCCGTGCTCGGCGATCGGCACATAGCGCCGGCCGCCCGGCACGCCCCGCTCCTGTGCGGCTCCGCCCATGACGGCCTCCCTGCCCGGTAGGCGCTCAGCCCCAGCCTAGAACCGCCGAAGGACGGCCGCCGTCGGACGGTCGCCGGTCGGCCGGTCGCCGTCATGGAGTCACCGTCAGACCGTGATGACCCGCAGCCCCGCCTCCTCGAAGCGCCGCACCGCCCCCGCGTCGGCCGCCGTGTCCGTGACCAGCGTGTCCACCGCCTCGGCCGCGCAGATCCGGGCGAATGCCCGCTGCCCCAGCTTGCTGGAGTCCGCGGCCACCACCACCCGCTCGGCACGCTCGCACAGCAGCCGGTTGATCGCGGCTTCCGCCTCGTCGTGCGCCGCGGCGCCGTGCGTCACATCGAACGCGACCACGCCGAGCACCGCCACATCGACCGTGATCTGGCCGAGCACCCCGTCCGCGAGCGGTCCCACCAGCTCGTACGACTGGGGCCGGGCCACTCCGCCGGTCAGCACGATCTTGAACTGGGGCCGCACGACCAGCTCACCCGCGATGTTCAGCGCGTTCGTCACCACGGTCAGCGCGGGCGACCCGGATGCCAGATCCCCGCGCACGGCCAGGGCCCGGGCCACCTCGGTCGTCGTGGTCCCCCCGGTGAGCCCGACCGCCTCGCCCGGCGCGACCAGATCCGCCACCGCCTTGGCGATGCGCTGCTTCTCGGAGGCGCGGCGGGCCGTCTTGTAGCGCAGCGGCAGCTCGTACGACACGCCGTGCACGACCGCCCCGCCCCGGGTGCGCACGAGCATCTGCTGCTCGGCGAGTCCGTCGAAGTCACGGCGGATCGTCGCCGCGGACACCCCGAGTTCCACCGCCGCGTCCTCGACGTCCAGCCGGCCGCGCTCCACGAGCAGTTCCAGCAGCGCCTTCCAGCGGGCGTCGCGCGACATCCGCACCTCCACGTATCGATCTCCGGCGACCTTAGCGCACCCGATCCTGCCGGATGCTTGATGATGCTTGGAAGCTGGCTATATCTTGCAGGAACAAGCATGGGCGGAGGGTGCGGTATGACGCATGTCGAGGACGAGCTGACCAGCCAGCCCGAGTGCTGGGCGCGCGCCGCGTCGGAGGCGCCCCGATGGGCGAAGGTGCTGCCGGCGCCGGGGGAGCGGGTCGCGATCGTCGGCTGCGGCACCTCGTACTTCATGGCGCAGGCCGCCGCCGCCCTGCGCGAGGGCGCGGGGCAGGGCGAGACCGACGCCTTCGCCGCCTCGGAGTTCCCGCACGGCCGCCGCTACGACCGGGTCCTCGCCATCACCCGCTCCGGCACCACGACCGAAGTCCTGGACCTGCTGGGCCGCTTGAGGGACACCACCCCCACCACCGCGATCACCGCCGACCCGGACACGCCCGTCAGGACGGCCGCCGACGCCCTCGCCATCCTGGACTTCGCGGACGAACGCTCCGTCGTCCAGACCCGGTTCGCGACCACGGCCGTCACCCTGCTCCGCGCCCACCTCGGCCTCCACCCCGACACCGCCGTCACCGACGCGCGCACCGCCCTGGCCGCGCCGCTGCCCGAAGGCGTCGTGGAGTGCGGGCAGTTCACCTTCCTGGGCCGCGGCTGGAGCGTCGGACTGGCCAACGAGGCCGGGCTGAAGATGCGCGAGGCCGCCCTGGCCTGGACGGAGGCCTACCCCGCGATGGAGTACCGGCACGGCCCCATCAGCATCAGCACCCGGGGCACGGCCACCTGGATGCTGGGCGACGCACCGGACGGACTCGCCGAACAGGTGCGCGACACCGGTGCGTTGTGGATCCCCGGAGCCCTGGACCCGCTCGCCGAACTCGTGCGCGTCCACCGGCTCGCGGTCGCCGTCGCCGCCTCCCGGGGGCTGGACCCCGACACCCCGCGCCACCTGACGCGCTCGGTGATCCTCGAACCCTGACCCTGGAGACCCCGTGCCCCTCACCACCACCGGCGCCCTCGTCACCGCCGCCGCGGCCACCCGCTCGGCCGTCGCCTCCTTCAACGTCATCACCCTGGAGCACGTCGAGGCCGTCATCGCGGGTGCCGAGTCGGTGCGCGCCCCTGTCGTCCTCCAGGTCAGCGAGAACGCGGTCAAGTTCCGCGGCGGACACCTGTTCCCGCTCGCCCGCGCGGCCGTCGCCGCCGCCGAACACGCCGCCGTCCCGGTCGCGTTGCACCTCGACCACGTGCAGAGCGAGACCCTGCTGCACCAGGCCGCCGACGCCGGCTTCAGCTCCGTGATGTACGACGCGGCCCGGCTGCCCTACGCGGAGAACCTCGCCGCGACCCGGGCGGCGGTCGACCGGGCGCACGCCCAAGGGCTCTGGATCGAGGCCGAGCTGGGCCAGATCGGCGGCAAGAACGGCAGACCCCCGCTGGACGCACACGCCCCCGGCGCCCGCACCGACCCCGACGAGGCACGCGTCTTCGTCACCGACTCGGGCGTGGACGCCCTGGCCGTCGCCATCGGCAACTCCCACGCCATGACCACCCGCACGGCGGCCCTCGACCACGCCCTGCTCAAGCGCCTGTCGGCCGCACTGGACGTCCCGCTCGTCCTGCACGGCTCCTCCGGCGTCCCGGACGACGAACTCACGGCGGCGGTCGCGGGCGGCATCACCAAGGTCAACATCGGAACGGCCCTGAACATCGCGCTGACCGGTGCGATCCGGGAGTTCCTCGCCGAGCGGCCTGAGGCGGTCGACCCGCGCAGCTACCTGACCCTCGCGCGGCAGGCGATGACGCGGGCGGTGGCGAGGATCCTCCACACCCTCGGCGCCGCTACCGTTTGACGGCCTTCAGCACCACGAACTTCGGGTCGCTCGCGACGAGCCGGCTGTTGCCGAACAGCTTCCGCAGCTTGACGTGGTAGCCCAGGTGCCGGTTGCCGATCACCCACAGCTCCCCGCCCGGCCTGAGCGCCCGCCGCGCCCCGGTGAACATCCGCCAGGCCGTGGCGTCCGTCGTCGCCTGGTGGGAGTGGAACGGCGGGTTGTTCAGAACCAGGTCGACACTCCCGGACGGCACACCCGCCAGCCCGTCACCGACCCGGAACTCGGCATGCCCCGAAGCGCCGTTCGCCTTGTACGTCGCCTCCGCCGAGGCCACGGCCTGGAAGGACTCGTCCACGAACAGCACCTCGGCGTCCGGGTCGGCCAACGCCACCGACGTGCCCACCACGCCGTTGCCGCACCCCAGGTCCACCACCCGGCGGCCCCGCCCCTCGGGCAGATGCCGAAGGAAGAACCTCGTCCCGATGTCGAGCCGGTCGGCGCAGAAGACCCCAGCGTGATTGACGACCGTGCCTCCCGCGGCCGCGCCGATCCCGTCCGGCAGCGTGTAGACGTACGGCCACGGATTGCCGGGCCGCTCCAGGGCGGGATCCGGCGCACAGAAGATCAGCCGCGCCTTCTTCTCGGCGAGCGAGGTGCGGGTCGGGCCGAGGATCCGCTCGAACAATGTCAGCGTCGAGGTGTGGATCTCCTTCACCATGCCCGTGCCGACGACGACCGTCCCCGCGTGCACCGCCGGAGCCAGGCGCAGCAACTGGTCCTCCAGCAGCGCCAGGCTCTTCGGCACCCGCACCAGCAGCACGTCGATCCGCTCCGGCGGCGGATCCTGCGTGGTGAGCAGCCCCACCGCACCCGGTTCGACGCCGGCCCGCGCGAGGTTGGCCCGGGTCGCCTCCTGCGTGAGGTGGGAATCGGTGATCTGCACCGGCCGGTGCGCGGCAAGCGCCGTGACCAGCGCGCCCCACCGGTCCCCGACGACCACGACCGTCCCGTCCAGCGGCACCCGCTCCTCGGCCAGGTGCCTCAGCAGGTACTCGTCCGAGGCGTCCCAGGCGCGCAGCCTGTCGCGCGGGTCCTCGGGGAATCGGGTCAGCGCCGGCTCGCCCCACGGCGTCGTCATACGGTCGTCCATCGTGCGACCAGGCTAGCCGAGGCCCAGCTCAGGGCGTGTCGGGCACCATGGAAGGCATGGACGCCGAGCTGTTCCCCAGGGCCCGTACGCAGGTCGCGCCCGGCGCCGTGCACCTGCCCGACTGGCTGGACGCCGAACATCAGAGCGCGCTGCTCGACGCCTGCCGCGACTGGGCCCGGCCGCCCGCGGGGCTCCGCACGGTCCGCACACCCGGCGGCGGCACCATGACCGCCCGGCAGGTCTGCCTAGGCTGGCACTGGTACCCGTACGCCTACGCCCGCACAGTCACCGACGGGGACGGCACCCCGGTCAAGCCTTTCCCGCGATGGCTCGGCGACCTGGGCCGCCGGGCGGTCCGCGACACCCTCGGCGGGCCCCCGCCGGACTACGACATCGCGCTGATCAACTTCTACGACGCCGACGCCCGCATGGGCATGCACCGCGACAGCGACGAGAAGTCCGACGCGCCGGTGGTGTCGCTGAGCCTCGGCGACACCTGCGTCTTCCGCTTCGGCAACACCGAGACGCGCACCCGGCCCTACACCGACGTCGAGCTGCGCAGCGGCGACCTGTTCGTCTTCGGCGGCCCGTCCCGCCTGGCCTACCACGGCGTCCCACGCGTGCGCGCGGGCACGGCACCGCCCGGACTGGGCCTGACGGGCCGGCTCAACATCACCCTCCGGGTCAGCGGCCTCTGATGCCCGGCCGCATGCGTCGCCGCTCTTCCCCGCCGCCCGGCCGGCAGGCTCGGCCACCATCCCGGCGGATCATGGGAGACTCGCCCTCATGAGCGGGAAGGCGGACCCCCGGCAGGCGGGGAACGGGAGCACTTCGAGAGCGCGGCTGGACCGGGGGCGCGGAGCGCTCGGACCCGCACTGGAACTCGTGCACACCGGACGCGCGCCGACCCGGGCCGTGCTCACCGCCGAGCTCGGGGTGACGCGGGCGACGGCCGGTGCGGTCGCCGCCGAGCTGGAGGCACTCGGGCTCATCCGGGTCGACGCCCGGCCAGGCGCTGCGGCCGGCTCGCAGGGCAGGCCCTCCCACAGGCTGGCCGTCGCCGACGACGGGCCCGTCGCGCTCGCCGCGCAGGTGCACGCCGACGGGTTCCGGGCGGCGCTGGTCGGACTGGGCGGGCGGATCGTCGCGACCGCGCCCGGCTGCGAGGTCGTGGACGCCGACCCGGCCAAGGTGCTCGCCTCCGTCGTCACGGCCGGCGCCGAGTTGCTGCGCGAGACCGGACTGCGCTGCGTGGGCGCGGGTCTCGCCGTGCCCTCCGCCGTCGCCGAACCCGAGGGGCTGGCGCTGAACCCCCTCCACCTGGCCTGGCCCGCGGGCGCGCCCGTGCGGGACATCTTCGCCGAGCAGGTCCGCGCGGCCGGCATCGACGGGCCCGCGTTCGCCGCGAACGACGTCAACCTCGCCGCGCTCGCCGAGCACCGGCACGGCGCCGGCCGAGGCTCCCGCGACCTGCTGTGCGTGGCCACCGGCCACCGCGGCGTCGGCGGCGCGCTCGTCCTCGACGGCCGTCTGCACCGGGGCAGTTCGGGCCTCGCGCTGGAGGTCGGGCACCTCACCGTGCACCCCGAGGGCCGCCCCTGCCACTGCGGCAGCCGCGGCTGCCTCGACGTGGAGACCGACCCGCTGGCCTTCCTCACGGAGGCCGGACGCGAACCGGGCCCCGAGGTGTCGCTGCTCCAGCAGTCCATCGACCTGATCCGCCACCACTACGACGACCCGGGCGTGCGCACCGCCGCCGAGGCCATCGTCGACCGCCTCGGCCTGGGCCTCGCCGGCCTGGTCAACATCCTCAACCCGGACCGCATCATCCTCGGCGGGCTGCACCGCACCCTCCTCGACGCCGACCCCGGCCGGCTGCGCGCGGTCGTGGCCGACCGCAGCCTGTGGGGCCAGAGCGGCGGCGTCCCCATCCTGCCCTGCACCCTCGACCACAACAGCCTGGTCGGCGCGGCGGAACTGGCCTGGCAGCCGGTCCTGGACGACCCGTTGGGGGCGCTGGCCCGGCGGGGATGAGCGCGTGACCGGACGAAACCGACCTCACTGGTATCAGGCTTGGCCGCGCCGCTTCCGGGAAGGCGCGCCGCTGAGCGGGCAGGCTGGGTCGCGGGCAGTCCGTCCGCACCGCACGACCGAGGAAGTTGACGCAATGACCGACAAGCTCACCGTGGGGGTCCTGGGTACCGGCATCATGGGCGCCGCGATGGCCCGCAACCTCGCCCGGGCCGGACACACCGTCCACGCCTGGAACCGCACCCGGGCCAAGGCCGAGCCGCTGGCCGCCGAGGGCGTGCGGATCGCCGACACCCCCGGGCAGGCCGTCCAGGACGCCGATGCCGTCCTGACCATCCTCCACGACGGGCCCGCCGCACTGGACACGATGCGCGAGGCCGCCCCCGCCCTGCGCCCCGGCACCGCCTGGGTGCAGTCCACCACCGCGGGCATCGAGGACGTGGCCCAGCTGGCCGCCTTCGCCCGCGAGCACGGCCTGGTGTTCTACGACGCCCCCGTCCTCGGCACCCGCCAGCCCGCCGAGGCCGGGAAGCTGACCGTGCTCGCGGCCGGTCCCACCGAGGGCCGCGAGAAGGTGACGCCGGTCTTCGACGCCGTCGGCGCCCGGACCGTGTGGAGCGGCGAGGACGGGGCCCAGGGCGGTGCCACCCGGTTGAAGCTCGTCGCCAACAGCTGGGTCCTCGCCGTCACGGCCGCCGCAGGCGAGGCCCTCGCCCTGTCCGAGGCCCTCGGCGTCGACCCCCGCGGCTTCTTCGACCTGGTCGCCGGTGGCCCGCTCGACATGGGCTATCTGCGCGCCAAGTCCGAGCTCGTCCTCGAGAACAAGCTCACGCCGCCCCAGTTCGCCGTGAGCACCGCCGCCAAGGACGCCCGGCTGATCGTCGAGGCCGGCACCGCACACGGTGTCCGCCTGGACGTTGCCGAAGCGGCCGCCGCCCGCATGGAGCGCGCCGCCGCCCTGGGCCACGCCGACGAGGATATGGTCGCGGCCTACTTCGCCAGCTTCGACGACAAGACCGACTCCTAGGAGATTCCCCCCCATGTCCAAGCCGCCGCTGCCGCCCGAGGCCGACGACCTGCTGAGCCGGCCCAACCCGTGCGTCATGGCCACCCTGCGCTCCGACGGCGCACCCGTCTCCGCCGCCACCTGGTACGCGTGGCAGGACGGCCGTGTCCTGATCAACCTCGACGAGGGCCGGGTACGGCTGAAGCACCTGCGCCGCGACCCGCGCGTCACCCTCACCGTCCTCGACGCCGACAACTGGTACACCCACGTCACCCTCATCGGCCGCGTCACCGAGATGTACGACGACGAGGACCTGGCCGACATCGACCTCCTCGCCCGGCGCTACATCGGCAAGCCCTACCCGGACCGCGACCGCCGTCGGGTCAGCGCCTGGATCGAGGTCGACCGCTGGCACGGTTGGGGCTCGCTGAAGGACAGCGACCAGGCCGGCGGCTGAGACCCGGTGACCTGGCAGGTCAGGGCCACTCGGTCCCGAACGCCCGGCCCGGGTTCTCGGTGAGGATGCGCTCGACCAGCGCCTCGCCCACGGCGTGCACGAGCCGGGGCCGCACCCGGCGCAGCAGACAGGGCATCCCGGGGCCGCCGTCCACCGAGCGGGCGGCGGCCGTGGTGGTGTCCGCGCCCAGCAGCACCCGGTCGCCGAACCCGGCCTCGGCGAGGGCCCGTACGGCCTCCGGCATCCGCCAGTCCGTTGCGTGGTGGGCGAGGGACGGTCCGTCGAAGGCCAGATAGCAGCCGGACTCGGCCGCCTGCCGGTGCACCACGAGATCGGGGGAGCGGTTGAGGTGCCCGAGCACCACGCGGTGCGGCGGCACCCCCAACTCCCCGCACAGCAGGTCCAGTACGTCCAGCGCCCCGGTGCCCATCTCCAGGTGCACGGTGATCGTCGCGCCCGTGGCGTGATGCGCCTCGGCCGCCGCCGTCATGGTCCAGCGAGCGTGCGCGTCCAGGGCGTGGAAGCCGCCCGCGACCTTGACCAGTCCCGCCCGCACCCCCGACGTCCCGATGCCCACGGTGAGTTCGGAGACGAAGACCTCGGCGAGCCGGCTCCGCAGCCCGGCCAGCGTGTCCTCGTCGTAGTGCACGGCCTGATGCAGACCGGTCGCGGCCACCACGTGCACGCCCGTCTCCCGGGACAGCGGCGGCAGATCGGCCGCCCGCCGCCCGAGCCCGTACGGCGTCCACTGCACCACGGCCCCACCGCCCTGCTCGCGGAAGGCGACCAGCTCCGCCCGCGCCGCCGGCACGCTCCGCAGCTCCTGGCCGGGCAGCCGGGGACTGCCGAAGAACAGATGGTCGTGGGCGTCGCACACGCCCAGGTCGGCGGGAGACACATCCCCCAGGACCGTGCGGACCGCGCTCACCACTGGCGTCCCCGGGGCAGCAGGTCCCGGCCCGGCGCGGACAGGTGCAGCACCTCGAACACCTCGCCGTCGGCCTTGGGCGTGTCCTGCTCCCAGTGCTCCCAGAGGGAGAAGTGCACCAGCTCCCAGCGGCTGGTGTCGACGGCCGCGGCGGCGCACAGGGCCCCGTCCTCCGCCGCCAGCCGCCGGGCCTCACCCACCGCGTCCTCCACGACCTCGGCCAACAGCCCGCCGTCCGGCACCGGTTGGCGGTGACGTATCGCGAACCGCGCCCGCGAACCGTCGCCTTCCTCGTACGCGAGGCCCGTCCACTGGCGTGCCGGCGGCCGCCCGAAGTCGTCGCCGACTCCCTGGAACCCGCCGCCCCACAGGAAGGAGTTCATGCCCTCGACGGTGTTCCAGAGGTAGAAGGGCGCGTACTGGTTGACCGGCGAGCCGCGCAGGCCACGCTCTCGGACCAGATAGGCCTTGAGGCCCAGCCCGTCCCAGTCGTCGAGCAGATGCCCCCGGCGGGCGACGCGGTCTCGGATCACGCCCATGTCGTAGTCGGCGGGAAGGGTGATCACGTACTGCAAGGCATGCATGGAGGTCTCCTCAAGAGGTCCGGGGTGCCAGCAGGGAGAGCAGCCCGCGGACCCCGGCGTCGAACACGGCGGGGGAGCCGGAGGCGCGGGCGAGGACATAACCGCCCTGGACGGTCGCGACGACCGCCGCCGCGATCTCCCCGGCGTCCAGACCGGGCGCGAACTGGCCCTGGGCCTTGCCCTCTTCGACGATCCCGGCGATGCGCCCGCGCAGCCAGTCGAGCGTCTCGTCGACCGGTCCGCGCAGCTCGGGGCTCGCGATCACGTCCGGATCCATCGTCAGCCGGCCGACCGGGCAGCCCCGCAGCACGTCCCGCTCGCGCCGCAGATAAGCCTCGATGCGCGCGTGCGGCGTGCCGGGGCCGTCGAGTACGCCGGCGGCGGCAGCGCGCATCTCCTCGGCGGTACGGCGGATCGCGGCCAGGGCGAGATCGGGCTTGCCCTTGAAGTGGTGGTACATGCTGCCCTGCCCGGCGTCCGCGCGCTCCAGGATCGCCTTGGGGCTGGTGCCCGTGTAACCGCGCTCCCACAGCAGCTCGCGGGTGGACTCGATCAGCCGTTCCGGTGTGCTCATGGCGTGACTGTACATACCAGTAGTTACAGAAGTCGAGTGCGCGCGGAGCAGAGGAGATCCGTCCGTCTACTCCCCGCGGGGTACGCGCAGTGCCGTCGGCCGTACGACGACCGGCGACCCCTCGCCGGACGACTCTCGAAAGCGACACCGCACACGAAGCGACCGAGGAGTTGGACGACATGCAGACCCTGGCGAACTTCGGCGACGGCGGCGGGCCCGGCCCGTGGATCCTGCTCTTCCCGGTGATCTGGGCGCTCGTGATCGGCGGCGGCATCGTGCTGCTGCGCCGCACGGTGTGGCGCGGACGCCGCGGCGGACCCTGGCAGCGGCCCACCGTCGAGGGCGACTCGCCCCTCGCCGTACTCGGCCGCCGCTTCGCCTCCGGCGAGATCGACGAGGACGAGTACTGGCGCCGACTGTCCGTGCTGAACGAGGAGTTCGGCCGCAAGGGAGGCGCCGCATGACCACACTGACCCGGGCGATCCACGAACGCACCCGCGAGCCGGGCCTGCTCAGGGCCGTCGGTCAGACCCGTGCCCAACCGCGGGCCATGGTCCGCTGGGAGTCGGTCATGGTCGCCGCGTTCGGCACGGCTGGCGGGCTCGCCCTCGGCGCCTTCCCCGGCCGGGTCCTCGTCAGGGCCTCGGACGGCGCGAGCGGCAGTGCCTTCGCCTTCGGGGTGCCGCCCGCCCAACTCACCGTCGTGGTCGCCGTGGCACTCGCCGCCGGCGCCCTCGTGCGGCTGCGCCCGGCCCGGCGCGCGGCACGTCTGGACGTGCTGCGGGCCGTGGCCGCGGAGTGACGCACACCCTGGCGCACAGCCCGGGCGCACGCCCGATGGCGTGCGCCCCCGGTGCTCCCGAGGGGACGGTGGTCACCGCCCGGTCAACCGGCAACGGCCGACCGGGCGGGAGCATGGTCGGGCCGGAGCCCGTCGGTGGCAGCGCCGACCTCGGCGAACCGGCGTGCCGGCTTCTCCTGGATCGTGCGCCGCGTGCGGAGCGACGGCGACGTCACCACAGGGGCGGACGTCGGCAGGGTGAACCACACGACCTTGCCGGACTCGCCGTCCGGCCGGACGCCCCAGCTCTCGCTCATGGCGGCCACCATCGCGAGCCCGCGCCCGCAGGTCGCCAGCGGCTCGGCCTCGTCGATCACGGGCATCCGCGGATCCCCGTCGCGCACCGAGACCGTGAGCCGGTCGAGCAGCAGCTCCATCTCCACGGTGCACGTCTTGTCCGGCTGGGCATGCCGGTGGACGTTGGACAACAGCTCCGTCACGCCGAGCGAGGCCCGGTCGATCAGGGGGTCGAGATGCCAGTAGCGCAACTGCGCAGATACGATTCTGCGGACCTGGCCGATCCGCGACGGCAGGGCTTGGAGCTCCACCGTGCAGTGCCTGCTTGGGTAGCTGATCACGGCTGCGACTCCCCGACGTGAGGTCCGGAAGAACACGGGATTCGGATCCAGCAGGGCGCCTGCGTGACACTGCCGCCTGCTGTCGTGGCCGGCGGGCTGGTTCGCAGCGTTATCGCCGGTAAACCCAGAGTGACGTGAGACCAGAGTGGCGCAGGGGATGAGGCACCGCAACTCGCGCACATCTCAGTCGCCACGCCCCGCTGCCCTGCGCACGGCTTCGATGAAACGCCGGGCGGCCGGCGGGCCGGGCTCTCCCGGGGCGGGGTCGTGGTCGCCCAGGGTGAGCAGGTACCGCTTGCCGTTGAGATCCGCCGTGGCCCGGTCGTCGGGGCCGAACCAGGGCTTGGAGGCGCGTACGGCCTGCACCGGCGCGCTGTCGATCTCACTGCCGTAGCTGGTCAGCAGCTCGAGCCGGCCGTCACTGATGCGGACCTGGCCGGCCCGGGTGAGCGACCGCAGCCGTTTCCCGATCCGCACGCCCGTGGCCCTGAACTCCGGCTCTCCCATGCCACCCGCCCCCTAGTGCGCGTCGGTGTACCGGCCCGCTGCGCGCGGTGCCCGGTACGGGCTCGTGTCCTGATCCAGTGTGCCCCGTCCGGACGCATCGTCCCTCCGGGTGCTGCGTCCGCCCGGTCCGCACCCCGGCCCGGCCGTGCGGTGTGCCCCTCTGTCCCCGCCCCGGGCTGTGGTGCCGGAGGTGTGCCCCTCCGTCCGACGCCCGGGGTGTGGTGCCGGTGCCCGGAAGCCTGCTCCGGGAGGCGGTCGTGCCCTGCGTTCACCCCGTCCGGGGCCTTGGTCCCGTCGTGCAGTCTGCCCCCGCCGGGCGCCGAGCACCAGTGCCCGCGAGCCCCCTGCCTGGGGGCGCCCGCAGCACACTCGCGAAGGCGCCCCCGGGAGTGCGCGCCCCCTTGCACCGGGTCCTGCCCCTGGGGGCGCTTTGGGGGGCTCAAAGATGCGTTTATGCAGGTGAGAAGCGTGCGACGGGTGTCTATGATCGGAGGTGTCGGCCGCGCGACGCGTCGGCGGCGCGCAGCGTTAGGAGCCCCCGTGAGCACTCCCCAGCAGACCCGGACCGGCGTGACCCTCGACGTCGACCACAGCGACGCCGGCTACCGGGCCTGGCTCAAAGAAGCCGTCCGCAGAGTCCAGGCGGACGCCAACCGCTCGGCCGACACCCACCTGCTGCAGTTCCCCCTGCCGGAGCGCTGGGGCATCGACCTCTATCTGAAGGACGAGTCGACCCACCCCACCGGCAGCCTCAAGCACCGCCTCGCCCGCTCCCTCTTCCTCTACGGCCTCTGCAATGGCTGGATCCGGCCGGGCCGGCCCGTCATCGAGGCCTCCAGCGGTTCGACGGCCGTCTCCGAGGCGTACTTCGCGAAGCTGATCGGCGTGCCCTTCATCGCCGTCATGCCGCGCACGACGAGCGCCGAGAAGATCCGCCTCATCGAGTTCCACTCCGGCCGCTGCCACTTCGTGGACGACCCGCGCACGATGTACGAGGAATCCGCCCGCCTCGCGGCCGAGACCGGCGGCCACTACATGGACCAGTTCACCTACGCCGAACGGGCCACGGACTGGCGCGGGAACAACAACATCGCCGAGTCCATCTTCCGCCAACTGCGCCTGGAGCGGTTCCCCGAGCCGGCGTGGATCGTCGCCACGGCGGGCACCGGCGGCACCTCCGCGACCCTCGCGCGCTACGTCCACTACATGCAGTACGACACCCGCGTCTGCGTGGCCGACCCCGAGAACTCGTGCTTCTTCGAGGGCTGGACCACCGGCGATCCGGACGTCACCTGCGACTGCGGCTCCCGCATCGAGGGCATCGGCCGGCCCCGTATGGAACCGAGCTTCGTGCCCGGCGCGATCGACCGGATGATGAAGGTGCCCGACGCGGCCAGCGTCGCCGCGGTCCGGGCCCTGGAGCGCGCCATCGGCCGCAAGGCCGGCGGATCGACCGGCACCGGGCTGTGGAGCGCGCTGAAGATCGTCGCCGAGATGGTGTCCGAGGGCCGGCAGGGCAGTGTCGTGACCCTGCTGTGCGACCCGGGGGACCGGTATCTCGACAAGTACTACTCGGACGCCTGGCTCGCCACGCAAGGGCTCGACACAAGGCCGTACACAGCCGCGATCGACTCGCTTCTGGAGACGGGTGTCTGGCCCGACTGAGCCACCGGCCCTGCTGCGGTAGCGATCTTGCCGGGCCGACCGACCGTAGAGGGCCTCTCAGGCCGTCAGCCGCCGTTCCAGCGCCCGCACGGCGTCCCGGAACGCGCGCGCCTGGCCCCCGCGCGCCACCTTCAGGGCCAACCGGTACGCGGCCGTCCCGTCGGTGGCGAACGTCCACCGCAGCCGGGTCCCGGCGCCCGCCGGTGCGAGCCGCCACTCCTCGGCTATCGCCCGGGCGCCGGGCAGATTGGTGACGTCCACGCGATAGGCGTACACCTCGGGTGCCGTGGCCGCGATGACCGACTCACGGAACCGGACGCCACCGGTGAGCGTGATGTCGCGCCCGGCACCGGCGTCCACCGCGCGAGCGGCCGACACCTGCGGGAACCACTCGGCCCAGCCGGGCACGTCCTCGAGCGCGCCGTAGACCGCCTCCACCGGGGCGGCCACCTCCCGTACGAAGACGTGCCGGACGGGCGCGGCCTCGACGAAGTCGAGTCCCACCGGGCGCAGTCGACGAGCCATGGACGCCTGCCCTCCTGGACGGGAGCGGGTGATGCCGGGAGCGTCACCCTAGCTGGCGCCCCGTCAGATGTCTGCGTCGTCCTCGGGCTCCCCGGCCACTACCAGCCGCCGCAGATGCTCCGTGACCACTCCGCGCGCCTCGTCCGGCAGGCCGGCGTCCGTCACGAGCGTGTCGATCCGCTCCAGCGAGGCGAACGAACTCAGGCCCACCTTGCCCCACTTGGTGTGGTCGGCGACCACGACCACACGACGGGCCGACTGCACGAGCCGCCGGTTCGTCTCGGCCTCCGCGAGGTTCGGCGTCGACAGGCCGGCCTCGACCGATATGCCGTGCACCCCGAGGAACAACAGGTCGAAGTGGAGCGCCGCGATCGCCTGGTCGGCCACCGGCCCCACCAGCGAGTCGGAGGGCGTGCGCACCCCGCCCGTCAGCACGACCGTGGCCGCGCCCTGCCGCGGGCCCGAGGTGCGCTGCGCCGCGTGGAACACGTCGGCGACCCGCACCGAGTTGGTGACCACCGTGAGGTCCGGGACGTCCAGCAGCTGGTGCGCCAGCGCGAAGGTCGTCGTACCGCCCGACAGGGCGATCGCCGCGCCCGGCGCGACCAGCTTGGCCGCGGCGCGTGCGATGTCCTCCTTGGCGGTCAGCTCCAGGCCGGACTTGGCCTCGAAGCCGGGTTCGTGCGTACTCGCCTCGACCACCGGGACCGCGCCGCCGTGCACCTTCTCCAGCACGCCCTGGCGGGCGAGCGCGTCGAGGTCGCGGCGGACGGTCATGTCCGACACGCCGAGCTTGCGGGTCAGCTCGTTGACCCGGACACCGCCCCGGCGGCGGACCTCGTCGAGGATCAGGGATCGCCGCTGCTCCGCGAGGAGGTTCTGATTCTCGCTCACGTACGCTCCGGTCCTTTCGCCTCAATGCCGTCCGACACCCCCTGCACCGGCTCCGACTAGGACATTCTTCCTGGCTCCGGTGCGAGGACGTCCCATCCTCGCATGTCGCGGACCGGAGAGTGTCACCGCGCTCGCTCGTCGCACACATGCCATCGCCGGCACGTCTCCGCGCTCCGCTTCATCACGGATCGGGGAGATTCCGTGACAGCAGGTGTGGGGGGCCGCGGAAGTGGAGATCCTTGTGCCCGCACGGACGGAGCAGACGGCGTGTCACGGGGGAAGTGCGAATCAGTGGAACGTGCGCAGGAACAGGCCTCGACCGATGGACCGGCGGGTCCCGCAGCGCGGCCCGGCGAGCCCGGGACCGCCCTGGAACTCCTCGTCCACGGCGTGGGCGGCACCACGCCGCAGGAGATGCTGAACGACCCGCGGACGGTGCGGATCACC
This sequence comes from Streptomyces sp. WAC04114, assembly GCF_019733245.1. Classification (NCBI taxonomy): domain Bacteria; kingdom Bacillati; phylum Actinomycetota; class Actinomycetes; order Kitasatosporales; family Streptomycetaceae; genus Streptomyces; species Streptomyces sp. WAC04114. Next base: position 12,446 of record NZ_JAIGQA010000004.1, on the reverse strand, counting down.
GGTGACCACACCGCGGCCGTCTTCCGGCGCGCCGACGACGTCGACGCCGAGCACAGCCCGGACGACCGCCGCCGCGACGGACCGGTGCCCGAGGCCTACGTCTGGTGCAACCTCACCTCCGGCAACGGCACCCGCGCCCTGTGGCTGCTGCTCCTGCCGTTCATGGTCGTCAACCTCGCCCACTGGATGCGCCCCACCGCCCACGGCCGCCGCCGCACCGTGCGCCTGTACGGGCTCCTGGTACGGCTCGCGGGGCTCTCTTTGACGGTGCTGCTCGTCGCCGCGGCCTGCGAGGTCGCGCTCGACCTCGCGGCCTGGCAGTGCGCGGGCACCGCGGCGTGCGCGGACCGCCACTCCTGGCTGGGCTTCCTCTCCCCCACCGTCTCGGACGGTGGCTGGTGGAGCGCCCCCGGCCGCAGGCTCGCCCTCGCCGCCGTCGTGCCCACCGCCCTGACCGTCCTGCTCTGGTACCTGTCCCGGCGCACATGGAGCGACTACGAATCCCAGCAGCCCATCGAGCGTGCCCCCGAGCCCGAAGGGGAGGGCGGCCCGACCGCACTCGGCCGGCCCGGCTTCTGGTACGGGCGCCGGCTGGTGGCCCGGCTGCGTGCCGCGCACACCGCCGCCGGCCTGATCACGGTCGCCGCCGCGGTCGGAAGCGCCGCCGCCCGCCACGACCGGCGCCCCGGCGGCCCGGCCCTACTCGACATCCTGGGGCTGATGCTCGAAGCGGCCCTCGCGGCCTGCGCCGTCGCCGTGGTGTGGGTGGTGTGCCGCCGCGGCCGCAGCGAGAAGCGCCTGGACCGCACACTCGACGAGCGTTTCGTACGGCGTCTGCCGCTCGCCGCGCTCCTCCTGCTCATCCTCGCCGTGCTGTACGCCGGGTGGGAGCGCCCGGGGTGGACGTCGCAAGGCCGGCTGCCCGGTGACACGACCTTCGGCGGGATCGCCCTGGTGCAGGGCCTGCTGGTGATCGTCCTCGGCGTCGTGGCGTACACCCTGCACCGCACCGACCCCGACCGGCGGGCGGTGCTGCGGGGCTTGGGCGGACCTGCCGTGGCGATGCTGGCCTGCGCCCTGGGCGGAGTGATGTCCGGTGGTGTGTCCCAGCGCGTGTCCGACTGGCTGGACGGCACCGGGGCGTCGATCGACGGCCCGCCGGTGCTGCTGACCTGGCAGGCGTCCGTGATACCGCCGCTGCTCGTCGTCCTGCTGGGGCTGTTGGGCTGGCTGGCCCACCGCGCCTGGCAGCTCGCCCGCGCCGAGCGCGTCGCGGTGGCACTCGACTACCCGGACGAGGCCCAGGACCGCGCCCGCACCCGGCGTATCGCCAACACCCGCGCGATGGCCTCCCTCACCGACCGGGGACCCCGCGTCGTCGCCGTCACCTCCGGCGTCACCCTGTTGTTCGGCGCCGGAGCCCTCGTGGGCGCCCTCGTCACCGACGAGACCCCGGGCGAGGCCGCGCAGGGCACCTACCCCGTCGTCCACGGCGCCGCCGAGACCGCACAGGCCCTCGGCTCCTGGATGATCGGCCTCGGCTTCATACTCTTCGTCACCTGGGGCCGGCGCGCCTACAAGGACCCCGCCGCCCGCCGCACCATCGGCATCCTGTGGGACGTCGGCACCTTCTGGCCCCGCGCCTCCCACCCCTTCGCCCCGCCCTGTTACGCCGAGCGCGCGGTGCCCGACCTGACCTGGCGGATGGCGACCTGGACCCGTGCCACCGGCGGACGGCTGGTCATCTCCGGGCACTCGCAGGGCAGCGTGCTCGCCGCCGCCGCGGCCTGGCAACTCGCCCCGTCCGCCCGCAAACGGGTCGCGCTGCTGACCTACGGTTCCCCACTGGAGCGCCTCTACGGCCGCTGGTTCCCGGCACACTTCGGACCGGCCGCGCTCGGTTCCCTGCACCGGGACGTCGACTGCTGGCGCAACCTGTACCGGCTCACCGACCCCATCGGCGGCCCGATGCGGCTGCCCGGCGCACAGGTCGACCACGCCCCCCTGATGGACCCCCTCACCTACGGCCGCACCGCGCTGGTGCCGCTGCCCGCGCCGATCCTCGGACACTCCGACTACCAGGCCGACCCGGCCTTCGCCGAGGAACGCCGCAAGCTGCTGGCCCGACTTCGGCCGACGACTCCGGATGTCCCCGAGGGAGAGGCCTCGGAGCGAGCTGAGGCGCCGGACGTGCCGTCGCCACGGCACGAGCCCGAGCCGCCCGCCGCATAGGGGGGCGCTGCGTCGGGGCGCGCCTCCTCAGAGCACCTCGGGGAGGTCCTCGGCGTAGAGCAGCGTCAGGTCGTCCGTGCTCGGCTCCGGAAGCTGGGCGACCCGGCTCGCGTGCCGCTCGACCATGGCCTCGAAGGTCTGCCGTGCGGTACGGCCGTTGCCGAACGCCGGGCCCTTGGGGAGCACCGTGAAGTACTTCCGCAGGCCCTCCGCCGCGCCCGGCGCCAGCCGGTACTCGTGCTCTTCGGCCTGCTGCTCCACGATCCGCAGCAGGTCGTCGGGGCCGTAGTCGCTGAAGGTGATGGTCCGCGAGAAGCGGGACGCCACACCCGGGTTGACGGACAGGAACCGCTCCATCTCGGCCGTGTAGCCCGCGACGATCACCACGACCGCGTCCCGGTGATCCTCCATCAGCTTCACCAGCGTGTCGATGGCCTCCTTGCCGAAGTCGCGGCCCGCGTCCTCCGGGGACAGCGCGTACGCCTCGTCGATGAACAGCACACCGCCGCGCGCCTTCTCGAAGGCCTCCTGGGTGCGGATCGCCGTCGAACCGATGTGCTCGCCGACCAGGTCGACCCGGGACACCTCCACCAGGTGGCCCTTCTCCAGCACACCGAGGGAGGCGAGGATCTCGCCGTAGAGCCGCGCGACCGTGGTCTTGCCGGTGCCGGGGGAGCCGGTGAAGACCAGGTGCCGCTTGACCGAGGCCGCCTTCAGGCCGGCCTGCTGCCGGCGCCGGCCGACCTCGATCATGTCGGTGAGGGCGCGCACCTCGCGCTTGACGCTCTCCAGGCCCACCAGCGCGTCCAGTTCACCGAGGACGTCCTTGGAGGAGCGGGCCGGCGCCTCGGGCTCGGCGCCCGGTGCCGGGGGCACCGGCTCGGCGCGCGGCCCGGGGACCCCGCCCAGCAGACCGGGGGAGTGGCTCACCGTCTGCACGGCCGTCTCGAGCGCGGCGGGCGGGCGCAGCCCCGCGCTCTCGTCGCTCGTGCAGTCCTCCACGAGCGGGCTCGCTCCGGACGCCGCGTCCGCGCCGCTGTCCGCGAACTCGTAGCCCCCGCGCGCGCACCGCTCCGTGCGGCACTTCCGCAACGTCGTACGACTGCCGTCGATCACATGGAAGCCGTAGCCGCCGCTGCCCGTGACCCGGCAGTTCAGGAAGCTGCCCCGGCCGCCCGCCGAGACGTAGACACCGGCCTCCGCGGGGGAGTCGATCGTGCAGCGCTCCACGGTGGGGTCGGCGCCCTTGGTGACGATCACGCCGGTCTGGGTGCCGTCCACCGTGCAGTTGCTCAGCGTGCCGCCGCTGCCGTGGTCGCGGAACCACGCTCCCGTCGCCGCGTCCCGGATCCGGCAGTCGTCGAGCTGCGCGGTCGCGCCGTCGCTCACCGACACGGCCGTGTTACGCACCTGCGACAGGTCGGTGTCGACGACGTCGGCGCGCGAGCCGCGGTCGAGGACGAACAGCGCGTCCGGCACGTCGTGCACCCGGCACGAGTCCAGGACGGCGGTGGCGCCGTCGCTGACCCACACCGCCGGGTAGTCGCCCGTGCTGTCGAAGATCTCGCACTGGTTGGCGTCCACGCGGGTGCCCGGGTCCCACACCGACAGGCCGTTGCGCCCGAACTGCCGCACCGTGGTGCGCGTCAGCGTGAGGACGGAACGGGAACGCAGGTCGACCGCGTTCTCCGGGATGTCGTGGATGCGGCAGTCGGCGAGGGTCAGCACGGCGTCGGTGTCGAGCGTGACCCCGTCGGCCGTCGTGCGGTGAACGTCGCAGTCGGTGAGGTGGGCGGTGGCCCGGCCGGTGATCTGCACACCGCTGCCCCGGACTTCGTAGATCTCGCAGCCCACCGCCTCCAGCGCGGAGTTCTCCCCGGTCGCCGACAGGCCCGAGCCGGAGGTGTGGTGCACCCGGCAGCGCTCCAGGCGGGGATGGGCCCCGCCGCGCACCGCTACGCCCGCCTGGCCGGCCGCGACGACCTCGCACTCCTCGAACACCCCGCCCGCGCCGTCGAGTACGGCGATGCCGATGCCCGCCGGGTTGTCGACCGCGCAGCGCCGCACCGTGGGCCGGGCGCTGCCGCGCACCTCGATGCCGGCCGCCGACCGCGTCACGACCCGCACGTCCCGCAGCTCCGGGGTGCCCTCCTCCACCAGCACGGCGGGGGCGGCCGCGTCCTGGCCCTCCACGTGCAGGTCCTGCACCACGGCCGAGGCGCGCACGGTCAGCGGCACACCGTCCACGGGCGCGATGCGCACCGAGCCGGGTGAGCCCTCGGGACCGCGCAGGGTCACCGCGCGCTGCAGGATGAGGTTCTCCCGGTAGGTGCCGGGCGCGACGGTGAGGACGTCTCCGTCGGCCGCGGCCTCCAGGGCGGCGGCGAGCGATGCGTACTCACCCGTGCGGCGCCGCCACCGCGACGTGCCGGTGTGCGTCACCTGGACCGTGCCCTGTGCCATGGTGTAGCCGTGCCCCCACCTCGGTCGTACTGATGGCTCGTCCGCCGTCGGGGCGCTCCACCCCGGGGTCGCGACCGCGGCCGTGCCCTCCCTTTTGGGCCTGGGCGCTTACGCGGCATCGACACCGGCGCGTCCCTGAGGCTCGCTCGCGCGCGGGTTGTGCCGAACGGTTCGGCCGGACCACCGTAGCGTGCGCGCGCGTGGTGGGTTGACCAGAGCCGGAACGCGGTCAGCTGCCGGCGCCCGTCCTGCCCCAGTCCGGGCCCGCCTTGTCCCATGCCTGGTCCCAACGCGCGTACCGGCGGCGGACCATGCGCCAGACGATCAGCCGTCTGCCGCCCTCTATGAGACCGCCCGCCGCCAGGGCGGCGCCGAAGCCGGCGAGGACCGCGTGCGTCGAGGCCGTCGCGGAGTCGAGGGGGCGGGCCACCATCCGGCCGTGCCGGTCGGTCCATATCCGGAACGTGTCGCCCTGCTGCGGGTCCTTCAGACTCGCCAGCACCGGGCCCTGGTGCGGGGTGCCGTCCGGCGCGGTCCAGTCGGCGAGGACGCGGTTGCGCAGATCCCTGCCCGACGAGGTCTCGGGGTCGGAGTCCAGCGGGGAGCGGTCCAGCTTGCGGATCACCGTGGCCGTCACCAGGTGCCGCGCCTCGTGCTGGGACCGGACGGAACGCTGCAGCGCGTCCTGAGCCGTGTTCCCGACGAGTGAGCCGACCACCGGGGCGGCCAGCAGGATCAGCAGCAGCGCGGCCAGTGCCACCCACGCCTCGGCCAGGTCGGTCGCGCGGCACAGCGGATTGCGCCGCCAGCGCCAGAGCCCCCTGATCGCCCGCACCGCCCGCACCCCCTTCCCGCTCCGTGATACTCCCCGGCGGAGCCGTCCATGCACGGACCCGTCGAAGAGAGAGCCACATCACCTCTCCCCGGGGCCTCTCACGAATTTCTCACACAAGCTCAACGCCCGGGCCCGCGGCACGGTTCCCGCCCCGCTCGCAGAGCTGTTCGACGATCCTGACCGGGTCCCCGACCCGGATGGTGCCGCGGGACAGCGGTACCAGGTTCTGACCGAAGAGCAGCTTGCCGCCGAGGCGGCGATGCCGTCCGAGGCTGTACAGGGGCTCGCGGCCGCGCTCGCCGGTGTCCTGGTCGGTGGTGGTCACCACGCACCGGCCGCAGGGCTTGGCCACGCGGAAGGGCACGTCGCCGATGGTGAGCCGCGACCAGTCGTCCTCGGCCCATGCGGGGGTGCCCGCCACGACCACGTTCGGCCGGAAGCGGTTCATGGGCAGCGGGCCCTCACCGGCGTACTCGCCCTGCGCGATCAGGGAGTTGAGGGCGTCGAGCGAGGCCGTCGTGGTGAGCAGCAGCGGAAAGCCGTCGGCGAAGGAGACGGTCTCACCGGGCCGCGCGTACTCCGGGGCGACGGGCCGGCGTGTGGCCGGATCGTCCATGTACGCCAGTCGCACGGCGATGCCGAGGCAGGAGCTGAACCAGGCGTGCGCGGCCTCGTCCTCGGCCTCGACCGCCTCGACCTTGTCGCGGAAGATCTCCACCGGCACGGTGACGGACGGCCGGGGGACGGGCACCGTCAGCGGTGGCATGCCGGGCGCCGACAGACGGACGGCGCCACCGGGCCGGGGCTCGGCGGCGACGAGTGCGAGGCGCGGCAGCAGGCGTTGCGTGACGACCTTTCCCCCGTCGTCGATCAGCACCCAGCGCCGGTCTCCGGCCAGCCCCCAGGGCTCCACGGCGGCCTCCCGGGGCGCGATGCCCCGGACCGCCTTGACCGGATGAACATGGATCGAGTGCAGGTGAGCGTTCCCCATGGGGCCATCGTGCCAGCCGGCACCGACAGCCCCCGGAGGTCGGCTCAGTACCCGCGGTACTGCTGGTTGTTGTACGGGTCCTGATACGGAGCCGGGGCCGGCCGGGGAGCGGCGGGGCGCATCGCCTCGTAACCGGCGGGGGCCGCCGGACGCGGCTGCTGCGGGCCGGGGTAGCCGCGCGGAGCGGTGGCCTGCTGCGGGATGTACGCCGCGGGCGCCTGTTGCAGCGGTGCGGGCTGCTGCGCCTGCGGGTAGCCGTAGGCGGGCTGGGAGGGCGCTGCCGGAAGTGCGGGCAGTGCCGAGGGGAGCGCGGGCAGGTGGCTGCCCGGCATGTCGTACTGGGCGGGGACCCGGATCGGGGCGATCTGCGGGGTGCCCCGCTCGGCGACGAGCCTGTCGTAGATCGGGGTGTCCGGGAAGGAGGCGGAGTAGTAGCCGCCGCCATAGGTGGAGCGGGGGGAGGTCATGGCACATAAGTTAAGCCCACGATGTGCTGGTTGGGGAGACCGATAAGAGGGTTGTTTTCCGCGTCCGCAGTGACCCGGGATCCCCAATGCGAGCGAACTCGGTGAAAAGGGGCACCGGACGGGGCTCTGATCGGGTAAAGGCCGAGTTCCGGGCGGGTTACCGGCGGTTGGCCCGGCCTTCCGCGCGGTCGCCCATGGGACTTCGTCGCCGCAACGCATAGGTTGTGCGCACGGAACTCGACGAACGGCCGGGACGGGCCTGGCGCGGTGACACGCAATGGGGGCGGACATGCACATGTCGAAAGGTTCAAATACTCCGGTGCCCACCGCGGCGCTGCGGGTGGAATTGGGATGGCGGACCGGACCCTCAGTGCCCGACGCCGACGCCTCCGCCCTGCTGTTGGTGAGCGGCAAGGTCCGCTCCGACGCGGACTTCGTCTTCTACAACCAGCCCGCGCACTCCTCCGGTGCCGTCCGGCACGAAGGCAAGCGCGACGCCGGCGGCCGGGTGACCGACACACTCCTCGTCGACCTCGCGCGCGTGGAGCCCGAGATCGAGACGCTGGTCCTCGCCGCCTCCTCCGACGGCGGCGCGTTCGGACAGGTCCCCGACCTGTACATCGAGGTCCAGGACGCGGCCCAGGGCGCGCCGGTGGCCCGCTTCGAGAACCCGGGCGCCACCACTGAAACCGCTTTCGTGCTGGGTGAGTTCTACCGCCGCCAGGGCGCCTGGAAGTTCCGTGCGGTCGGCCAGGGCTACAGCAGCGGACTCGAAGGACTGGCCACGGACTACGGCATCACGGTGGACGAGCCCCAGCAGGCGGCACCCGCACCGGCCCCGGTCACGGCTCCGGCGCCGCCCGCGCCCGTCCGCCTCACCAAGGTGACGCTCACCAAGGCGTCCCCCTCCGTCTCCCTCACCAAGCAGGGCGGCACCTCCGGCGCCCTGCACGTGAACCTCAACTGGGAGGTGCGCAAGCAGTTCTCGGGGTGGAGCAGCAAGTTCGGGCGCCCGACGGCGATGCACTCCGACCTCGACCTGGACCTGTGCGCGCTGTACGAACTCAACGACGGCAGCAAGGGCGTCGTCCAGGCCCTCGGCAACAGCTTCGGGGCTCTGCACCAGCCTCCGTACATCCACCTCGACGGCGACGACCGCACCGGCGCCGTGTCGACGGGCGAGAACCTCACCGTCAACCTCGACCACAAGAACGCCTTCCGACGCATCCTCGTCTTCGTCACCATCTACGAGGGCGCCCGCTCGTTCGCCGACCTGCACGCCTCGGTCACGCTCCGGCCGCAGCACGGCGCACCGATCGAGTTCTCCCTCGACGAGTGCACGGTCCCCTCCCTCGTGTGCGCGCTCGCCCTGATCACCAACACCGGCGGCGATCTGATCGTCCAGCGGGAGGCCCGCTACCTGGTGCCCGACCGCGGGGTGAGCCCGCAGCGGACCGTCGACCACGCCTACGGGTGGGGCATGAACTGGACCCCGGGCAGGAAGTGACCCCCCACGTCGGGCGTCAGCCCTCGTCGGGCACGGCGTCCGGGCGCGCATAGGTGCGGCCCTTCCAGGCCGCACCCCGCCCCCGGTAGTGCTGCACCGCGGAGTCCACCGTCATGAGGAGATAGAGGAACGCGGTGAACGGCAGCAGGGGGGCGAGCCACAGTGGCTGCCGGTAGTAGCGGAGCATCGGGACGTACGTCCCCGCCATGATCAGCCACGCGAGCCCCCCGAGCACCGCCGCGGGCGCGCGGCCGGTGGCGAGGCCCGCCAGGACCGCCACCGGCGGGACCAGATACACCAGCGCCAGCCCGGCGACCGTGCCGGCCAGCAGCAGGACGTTGTGCCGCAGCTGGGCGTAGGCGCTGCGTGACACCATGCGCCACAGGTCGTGCAGCCGCGGATACGGCCGCACGCTGTCCACCCGCTCGGCGAGCCCCAGCCAGACGCGGCCGCCGCCGTGCTTGACGGTCCGGGCGAGCGCCACGTCGTCGATCACGGCGTGCCGGATCGCGTCCGGGATCCGCGCCCGCTCGGCGGTCTCCGCGCGGAGCAGGACACAGCCCCCGGCCGCGGCCGCCGTCCGCCCCGGGCCGGCGATCCGGCGGAAGGGGTACAGCTGCGCGAAGAAGTAGACGAACGCCGGCACGACGAGCCGTTCCCACACGCTCGCCACCCGCAGCCGGGCCATCTGGGAGACGACGTCGAACCCACCGGAGCGGGCCGCCGCCACCAGCTCGCGCAGACTGTCCGGCGCGTGCGCGATGTCGGCGTCCGTGAGGAGGAGGTACTCGGGCTCACGCGCGCGTGCCAGTGCGATGCCGTGCCGCACCGCCCACAGCTTGCCGGTCCAGCCGGCCGGGGGCTCGCCCGGCGAACCCACGGTCAGCGGCAGTCCGCCGTGCCGGCCCGCCAGGTCACGCGCCAGCTCGCCGGTTCCGTCCGAACTGCCGTCGTCGACGAGGAAGACCTCCGCCCGCCCCGGATAGTCCTGCGCGAGCAGCGACGGCAGCGCGGCGGGCAGTACGGCCGCCTCGTCACGGGCGGGGACGACGACGCACACGGACGGCCACGCCGCAGGCTCCACGCGCGACGGGAGCCGCACATCGGTGCGCCAGAAGAAGCCCTGGCAGAGCAGCAGCCACAGCCAGGCGAGCAGTGATCCAGCGGCAGTCCACACAACGGCGCTCACGCGCGCAGTCTGCACCACCCGGCCTGCCCGGAACGGCTCATCGTCTATCGTGATCGGGTGAAGATCGCGCTCATGGACTCCGGAATCGGTCTGCTGGCGGCCACCGCCGCGGTTCGGCGGCTGCGCCCCGACGCCGATCTCGTGCTCTCCCTGGACCCCGACGGCATGCCCTGGGGCCCGCGTACTCCGCAGGATCTCACCGAGCGCGCCCTGGCCGTCGCCGAGGCCGCCGCCGCGCGCCGCCCCGAAGCCCTGATCGTCGGCTGCAACACCGCGACCGTGCACGCCCTCACTGCCCTGCGCGCCCGCCTCGAACCGGACATCCCGGTCATCGGCACCGTCCCGGCGATCAAGCCGGCCGCGGCCGGCGGCGGGCACCTCGCCATCTGGGCCACCCCGGCCACCACGGGCAGCCCCTATCAGCAGGACCTGATCCGGGACTTCGCCGGCGGCGTACCCGTCACCGAGGTGCCGTGCTGGGGTCTCGCCGAGGCCGTGGAGCACGCGGACGAGGCGGCGATCGACGCGGCGGTGTCCGCGGCCGCCGCCCTCACCCCGGACGACGTGACCACCGTCGTCCTCGGCTGCACCCACTACGAACTGGTCGCCGAGCGCATCCGGACCGCCGTCCAGCGCCCCGGCCGCGCGCCCCTCGTGCTGCACGGCTCCGCGGGAGCCGTGGCCGCCCAGGCCCTGCGCCGGCTCGGCGAGCAGCCCGCGCCGGGAGCCACCCCCCACGGCACGCTCACCGTGCTGCTCAGCGGCCGCGAGGGCACGCTGCCCGCCCCAGCCCTGGCGTACGCCGAAGGGCGTCTGCTGCAGGCGGTCACGCCCGCCCGCTGACCGCAGCCCGTCACCGACGGTCACCCGGCGGCCGGATCGGCGCGACGCCCACCCGGCGCAGTCACGCTCCGCCACGGGGTACCAGCGAAGCGAATCCTGAGTACCCTCAAGGCATGAGGGACCACCGCCACGGCGAGAACGCCCCGCAGCCGCACACGGTCGTGTGGACCGGCCGAGCCACCAACCGGGTGCAGTGGCTGCTGGCGCTCGTGGGCGCCGCCTGCATGGCGCTCGGCATCGAGCTCGCCGTCGACTCCGCGTGGACGTCCGGCATCGCCCCGCTGGTCATGGCCGTCGTCGGGTGCATCGCGGCCGGACTGCTGGTCCTCTTCGGAACGCTCGCGTTCGTGCACGTCGCCCTGCGGGTCGACGAGGAGCACCTCGAGGTGCGCTGCGGTCACATCGGCGTTCCCCGCCGCCGTATCCCGCTCTCCAGCGTGGTCGGCGCCACGTACATCTCGCATGTCACCCCCCGCCACTGGGGTGGCTGGGGCTACCGCTGGCGGCCCGAGAAGGGCACCGCGGTGGTGGTGCGACGCGGTGAGGGTGTCGAGCTGGAGCTGTGGGACGGGCACACCTTCACGGTCACCGTGGACGACGCGGAGGCGGCCGTGCGGGTGATCGAGGCGCGGCTGCGGCCCACCAAGCCGGGCGCTCCCGCGCACTGAATCACGAGTTGTCCGTCACCGGCAGTGATCGACGCCGGTGATCACTGACTGTGATCATCGGTCGTCCCTGTGGCCGTGGTCGAGCGGTCCTGCTGCCGTGGTCGAGCCGTCCTGTTGCCGTCGTCCGAGGACGGACATCCGAGCGGTCACCGCGCCGTGGTGCGTCCCGCGCCGCGTGCCCGTATGTCCGCAGACCGGCCCGCCGGTTCGTCGGTGAGGGGGCGTGCCGTGGCCATGCCCGCCAGCAGGCCCGCCCCCACCGACACCGCCGTGAAGCTCAGCGCGTTGCCGATCGCGGCGATGGCGGCGAGCGCCGTCAGGGCCGCGCCCGCGGTGAGCACCACCGGGGTCGGTCGCGGGCCGCGCCACAGCGCGTACAGGACCCAGCCGAACGCCGCCGCCAACAGTGCCACCCCGACAAGTCCCTGTTCCGCCGCCTGCTGCAGGGGCGCCGAGTGCGGCTTGCCGTCGGACAGCAGCGACTGGGCGGACGTCGCGCTCAGCTCCCCGAAACGGCCCGGACCGGCCCCCAGCACGGTGTCGTCGCCGAGCAGACGCCATGCGTCGTGCCACAACTGCACGCGGTGCGGCGTCAGCCGCCCCTCCAGCGCCGCCACGAACCCGCCCGGCACGGCCCGCGCGGCGACCGCCCAGATCAGACCGGTCACCAGGGCGGCGACCACGCCCAGTACGGCCATGGCGGCGCCGCGGTGACGGGTGCGGCCGGCGGCCAGTGAGCACACCAGCACCGCGAGACAGGTCACGAGCCCGCTGGTCGAGCCGAGCAGGGCCGCCAGCACCGCGGTCCCCGCGGCCAGCAGGCGCAGGGCGAGGCGAACGGCCGGAACCGAAGCGGCCCAGGCCGCACAGCACGCGGCCCCGGCCGACAACGTCAGTACGGCGGCGGTGGCACCGGCATGCCCGAGGGGCGCGGCGATCTGCGGGCCCGGAGCCAGATGTGGAACGGCCACCGTCAGCGCGATACCCGCCAGCGCACCGGCGAAGGGCGCCCCGACCGGCAGCAGTGCCCCGCCGATCCGCCCGGCGGCGTACCCGGCGGCCACCGCGAGCACCGCGAGGAGAACCCCCTCCGGCCTGCCGTCGTGCACGGCCGCCGTGATCAGGGACCAGGCGGCGCAGGCGCCCAGCACCACGACCCCCGCCGCGTCAGAAACGATTCGTCTCTCGCCGTCCGCGTCCGACCCGGACGCGGACGTCATCCCACTGGAACCCACCCCGCCCGCCCCCCGG
>NZ_JAIGQA010000049.1:0-42737 GCF_019733245.1 Streptomyces sp. WAC04114 | reverse complement strand
CGGCCGGGCGGGGCTGCCCCACCAGCTGCGGCACGGCCGTCAGCTCGCCGTCCACGTCCAGCTCGACGCGCTCCCGGCGGACCACCTTGCCGCTCGCCTCGTCGAGGTCGTACAGACCGACGGCGATCCGGTGCGGGCGCAGCGTCGGCTCGCCCTTGGCGCCAGCCGGCAGGGCGGGGGCCTCCTGGCGGATGGCGAAGGACGTGACGACCCCGTCGGAGTCCGTCTCGATCTCCGGGCGCAGCACGTTGATGCCGGCCGTCTCCAGCCAGGCCTTCGACCACGACTTCAGATCACGCCCCGAGGTCTCCTCCAGGGCGCCCAGCAGGTCCGACAGGCGCGTGTTGCCGAACGCGTGCGCCTTGAAGTACGCCTGCACGCCCCGGAAGAACTCGTCCTCGCCGACGTACGCGACGAGCTGCTTGAGCACGCTCGCGCCCTTGGCGTACGTGATGCCGTCGAAGTTGACGAGCACGTCGTCGAGGTCGTTGATCTCGGCCATGATCGGGTGCGTCGACGGCAGCTGGTCCTGGCGGTACGCCCACGTCTTCATGGAGTTGGCGAACGTGGTCCAGGAGTGCGGCCAGCGCGACTCGGGGTGGGCCGCCTGGCAGGCGATCGACGTGTACGTGGCGAACGACTCGTTCAGCCACAGGTCGTTCCACCACTCCATGGTCACGAGGTCGCCGAACCACATGTGGGCCAGCTCGTGCAGGATGGTCTCCGCGCGCACCTCGTACGCCGCGTCCGTCACCTTCGAGCGGAACACGTACTGGTCACGGATGGTCACCGCGCCCGCGTTCTCCATCGCGCCCGCGTTGAACTCCGGCACGAACAGCTGGTCGTACTTCTCGAACGGGTACGCGTAGTCGAACTTCTCCTGGAACCACTCGAAGCCCTGCCGGGTCACCTCGAAGATGGCGTCCGAGTCGAGGTACTCGGCGAGGGAGGGACGGCAGTAGATGCCGAGCGGGACGGACTGGCCGTCCTTCTCGTACACGCTGTGCACCGAGTGGTACGGGCCGACGATCAGCGCCGTGATGTACGTCGAGATGCGCGGCGTCGGCTCGAAGACCCAGACGTTGTCCTGGGGCTCGGGCGTCGGGGAGTTGGAGATGACCGTCCAGCCCTCGGGCGCCGTGACCGTGAACTGGAAGGTCGCCTTGAGGTCCGGCTGCTCGAAGCTCGCGAACACCCGGCGGGCGTCCGGGACCTCGAACTGGGTGTAGAGGTAGGCCTGGTCGTCGACCGGGTCGACGAACCGGTGCAGGCCCTCGCCGGTGTTGGTGTACGCGCAGTCGGCGACGACCCGGAGGATGTTGCGGCCCCGGAGCAGGCCGGGCAGGGCGATCCGGGAGTCCGCGAAGACCTCGGCCGGGTCGAGGGAGTCCCCGTTCAGGGTCACCTCGTGCACGGCCGGCGCCACCAGGTCGATGAACGACTCCGCGCCGTTCTCGGCCGTCACGTCGAAGCGCACCGTGGTCACGGACCGGTAGGTGCCGCCCTCCTGCGCGCCCGAGAGATCGAGCTCGATCTCGTACGACTCGACGGCGAGCAGCTGCGCCCGCCGCTGCGCCTCTTCGCGGGTCAGGTTTGTGCCAGGCACGCGGTCATCTCCTCGTTATGGGTGGGTTGCGCCATCTTTCCACGGCGGCTCGGCGTCATGCGACGACCTGGGCGAGTCCTAGGGATACCCCTCGGGCAGGGCCCTTCGCCGGGGGGCGTGACGTCCGGATTCCGCCGGTGAGCGCGGCTCGCGCGAGCGAGTCTGGTGACCATGACGACCATCTCGTACACCGCGCGCCCCATCGCCCCGCGCGCCCTGAAGGACCTGCGCACGACGGACGACGCGGGCCGCCGGACCGACGGCTTCACCGACGCCGATGGCGGCAGCCCGCTGCGCTGCTGCCTGCGCCACAGCGAGCCGGGGGAACGCCTCGCCCTGGTCTCCTACGCTCCCCTCCGCCGCTGGGCGTCGGAAACGGGCGCCACCCCGGGCCCCTACGACGAACAGGGCCCGGTCTTCATCCACGCCGAGGAGTGCGCGGGCCCCGCCGGTGACGCCCTCCCCTTCACCGGCTCCCACCGCACGGTCCGCCGCTACTCGGCCGAGGGACGGATCCTGGGCGGCCGGCTGGTCGGGGAACCGGGTGCGTTCCAGCGGGCCCTCCGGGAAGCGTTCGACGACCCGGCCGTGGCACTGGTCCACGTCCGGGCCGTCGAGTACGGCTGCTTCCTCTATGAGGTGCGCAGGGGCTGAGGAGGGGGCGGGGACTAGCCCTTCAGCTCCGCCGCCACCAGCTCCGCGATCTGGATCGCGTTCAGCGCCGCGCCCTTGCGGAGGTTGTCGTTGGAGACGAAGAGGGCCAGGCCGTTGTCCACCGTCTCGTCGCGGCGGATGCGGCCGACGTAGGACGGGTCCTTGCCGGCGGCCTGGAGGGGGGTGGGGATGTCGGTGACGACGACGCCCGGGGCGTCCGCCAGCAGCTCGGTCGCGCGCTCGGGGCTGATCGGCCGGGCGAAACGGGCGTTGACCTGGAGGGAGTGGCCGGAGAAGACCGGGACGCGCACGCAGGTACCGGAGACCTTCAGCTCGGGGATCTCCAGGATCTTGCGGGACTCGTTGCGGAGCTTCTGCTCCTCGTCGGTCTCGTTCAGCCCGTCGTCGACGATGCTGCCCGCGAGCGGCAGCACGTTGAAGGCGATGGGGCGCTTGTAGACGCCCGGCTCGGGGAAGTCGACCGCCTCACCGTCGTGGGTGAGCTTCTCGGCGTCGGCGACGACCTTCTGCGTCTGGCCGTGCAGCTCGGCGACGCCCGCGAGGCCGGAACCGGAGACCGCCTGGTAGGTGGCGACGACCAGGGCCTGAAGGCCCGCCTCGTCGTGCAGCGGACGCAGGACCGGCATCGCGGCCATGGTCGTGCAGTTCGGGTTGGCGATGATGCCCTTGGGACGGTCCTTGATCGCGTGCGGGTTGACCTCGGAGACGACCAGGGGCACCTCCGGGTGCTTGCGCCACGCGGAGGAGTTGTCGATCACGACGGCGCCCTGGGAGGCGACCTTTTCGGCCAGCGCCTTGGACGTGGCACCGCCCGCGGAGAACAGCACGATGTCCAGGCCGGTGTAGTCGGCGGTCGCCGCGTCCTCCACCGTCACGCCGTCCAGCTGCGACCCTGCGGAGCGGGCCGAGGCGAACAGGCGCAGCTCGGTGACCGGGAAGTTCCGCTCCTTGAGGATCCTGCGCATGACCGTGCCCACCTGTCCGGTGGCTCCGACGATTCCGACCCTCACGGTGACTCCCTCTCCTGCGTCTGTTCACATACTCGTTGCTTGGCCGAGGCTTTTCCATCATGCGGCCGACCACGGCCCGCCTGTCCACTTCTTTCCCCGGTCTGCCCGGAGAGTGGGACGGCCTGTCCCAGCCCATGGTTGCGGACCTGCGGTGTCGACCCCGCTGAGCTGGAGGAATTCGTCCGGCAGGGGTCGTGCGCCGCAAGCTCGCCTGCCCATACCGATCCCCGCCACACGGAAGTGTGATGTACGCCTCTGCCGTCCCGGCGGAACTCGCCGCGCGGTGAGCGAACGTTCCGTGCCCTGCCGGCGTCGTAGGAGAAACGACGTGAGGGGGGTGGCTTGTGCTGTTGCGCGGAAGGCCACGGCGCGGCCGGGAGGCGCACGCGGCGACCGGCGGCGACCCGGGGGGCGGGGCCGATCCGCTGGACGCGGCACAGGAGCGCCGGGTCCGGGCGGTGCTCGCGCTCGGCGGGGTGCCGCAGGCGGACCTGCCGGACGGGGTACAGCAGGTCCGCCTGCGGCTGCTGGAGCGGGCCGCCGGCGGCCGGGAGGCACCGCGGGACGTTTCGGCGTGGGCGGCGGTCGTCGCCTCCAACCTCGCCATGGACTGGCACCGGGCCAAGCGCCGCCAGGAGCGGCTCGGGGAGCGGCTGGCCGCCCTGCGCCAGCCGGCGGCGCACCCTTCCGGCGAGGACAGCAGCGTGCTGTCCGTCGCCGTCGCCCAGGGCCTGGACGAGCTGCCCGACGCCCAGCGGCAGGTCGTCGTCCTGCGCTTCTACGCCGACCTGCCGGTCCGGTCCATCGCCGAGCAGCTCGGCGTCCCGGAGGGCACGGTCAAGAGCCGGCTGCACACGGCCGTACGGGCCCTGCGCGCCCGCCTGCACGAGGACGAGGTGGTGTGACGTGACCGCCGGGTACGACAAGGACGGGCACGACCAGGACAGGCATGACGAGGCGGCGCTGATGGCGGTGATCACCGGCGAGGCACCCGGGGACGACGCCCTCGCGGACGACGCCTTCATGGCCGAGTACCGGTCCGCGACCGCCGACGTGGCGTTGCTGCGCGAGCAGCTGGGGCTCATCGGGCAGGCACTCGCCGAGCCCTCGGAGGCACCGGGACCCGAGACCGGTGGCGGCGCCTCCGTGACACCGCCGGCCGTCCGCCGTAAGCGGCCCGAGCCCCTGGCCCTTGCGCTGAGGGGCCTCGTCGCGGCCGTCGGGGCCAGTCTCGTGATCGGCATGGGCTGGCTCGTGGTTCAGAGCGACGGCATGGGAGCCGGAGACGATCAGGGCGGGTCGTCCGCCGCCGACAGCTCCGCCGACCGGCCGCAGGCCGGTGCGGACGCCAAGCTCGGTCACGCCGGGTACCTCGCCTGCGCCCGGATCGTCGTCGAGGGCACCGTCGCCGGGGTCGAGCCCCTTCCCGGCAGCGGCCAGGACCGGATCACCCTCGATGTCGCGCACTACTACAAGCCCGACAAGGGCGGCAAGCGGATCACCTTCCCCATGGACACCGGCGTCGACCCCCGGCTCCGGGCCGGTAATCACGTCCTGGTCGGGATCCCCGCCGGTCAGGCCGAGCCGGACATATGGACCACGGGGGAGAAGGAGATCGCCCGCGACCGGGCGTGGATCACCGAGGCCCTGCCCGCCTCGCGCACCATCCCGTGCCCGTGAGGAGCAACGCAAAGGGCGGGCGCCCGCACGGACGCCCGCCCCACAGCTACCGCGGTACCGCTAGGGCAGAACCTTCTCGATCTTCACGCTGCCCACGCCCGCGACCGTGCCGCGCGCGTTGACCAGCTGGACCTGGCCGAAGAACTCACGCCCCTCGGGAGCGGCCGCCGCGGCGGTGACGCTGCCCGAGACCGTGGCGGAGTCGCCCGTGCCGAGCTTCACCGGAGCCGACCCGTCGACGCTGACGCTGCCGAGGGAGGAGGAGAAGAACACGTCCTGGTAGTCGTACTCCGTGGTGCCGGCCGGCACCGAGTAGCCGACGACCTCGATCGAGTACGTCCCGGCGGCCGGAGAGGGGAGGGAGACCGACTCCTCCGAGTCGCCGTCGGCGGAGCTGCCGACCTGCGTGCCCGACGCGTCGTACACGGCGAGGTCCAGGTCCGCCGCGTTGTCCGAGACACCACCGATGGCGACGTCCAGCGACTTGGCGCCCGCGGGCACCTCGACCGTCGTGGTCTGCGTCTCGCCCTGCTTGATCGAGGGGCGGGCCGCCTTGGCCGAGCCGAGCGGGCCGCCCACCAGCTTGCCGTCGAGCGCGGCGAAGCCGTTCGTCACCTTCCAGGAGGAGGCGGCCGGGGTGCCGACCTTCGCCTCGGGCACGGTCACGGTCTCCGGGTCGAAGGCCGCGCCGAGCACGGCGACGTCCAGCTTGTACGGGTTGTCCAGCAGCGGCGACGTACGGCGCGACTCGACCTCGATCTCCCAGACGCCGGCCTGCGGGTCGGCGTAGGAACGCACGTCCGGGCGGCAGGTGTTGGCCGGGTTGCTGTAGTTCGGGTAGCAGTTGATCGTCGACGTCGGGTCCGACGGCACGCCGTACGGGTGGATCGAGATGAACCGCGTCTGGCTCTTGTCCTTCAGCCCGCTCATCGCGACCTCGAGGGTCTTGGCGCCCTTGGGGACGGTGACGAAGTAGTGGTGCGAGCTGTTGCGCTGCACCGTGTTCTTCGCGGAGGTCGTGAACTTCAGCGGCGTGGAGACCACGACCGTGCTGAGGACCTGGCGGTCGATGCCCTCGGTCTTCGGGTCGTCGACCTCGAGGATCGCGCTCTTGAGACCGGCGGACTTCGGCGCGGCCTGGACCTTGACGGTCACCGGCTGGTTCAGCGGCAGCTTCACCTCGTCGGAGCCGACGATGCGGAACGTGCGGCCCGCGTTGTTCTCGAAGTGCAGCTCGTGCCGGATCGCCTTGTCGGCGCCGGACGTACGGGTCAGGGTGATCTCGTACGTCTTCTTCTGGCCGGCCTTCAGGCCGCCCTCACGGTCGTAGAGGCCCGTGCCGAAGCCCGGGGTCTTCAGGAACTGGTCGATCGCGGTGTCGACCGGCGCCTTGACCGTGTAGGTGTGGGCGGTGGCGTCGTCGCGGATCGCGTCCCAGGCGTCGGGGATGTTCATCAGGCCCGCGCCCTCCTCGTACGCCTGCACACCCTTGATGTGGTCGGCGGTGGAGGTGAGGGCCGTGCGCAGGGTCGCCGGCGTGAGGTCGATCTTCTTCTGCTTGGCGGCCGAGATCAGCAGCGCCGAGGCGCCGGTGGCCTGCGGGGAGGCCATCGAGGTGCCCTGGAGCATCGAGTAGCCGGCCGGCAGGGTGTAGCCCGCCTCGGCGACCGGGCCGCCCGGCAGCCAGGTCTGCGTGGTGTTGATCGCCGCACCCGGGGCGACCAGGGTCGGCGTGAAGCCGCCGTCCTCACGCGGGCCGCGCGAGGAGAACGGCATCATCGCGTACTTCTTCTCCACGACCGAGCCGTAGTTGGCGGCCCAGGTCTCCTTGGAGACGGACGCGCCGACCGAGATGACCTTGTCGGCCAGGGCCGGGTCGCCGATGGTGTTGGCGCCGGGGCCGGAGTTGCCCGCGGAGATCACCAGCTGGACGCCGTAGGTGTCGATCAGGCGCGTGTACAGCTCGCTGCGCGCGTTGTTGCCGTCGTTCAGCGCCGGCAGGCCGCCGATCGACATGTTGACGATGTCGACACCGCGCTTGGTGACGAGGTCGATCATGCCCTCGGTCAGCGCCACGTTGGTGCAGCCGCCGGACCAGGTGCAGGCGCGCGAGGAGACCAGCTTGGCGCCGGGGGCGGCGCCGTTCATCTTCCCGCCGAACAGGCCGTTGGCGGCGGTGATGCCGGCGACGTGCGTGCCGTGCTCGGACTCGATGACGCCGATGTTGACGAAGTCCGACTTCTTGCCGACCCAGGAGCCGCCCAGCGGGTCCATGGGCACGTCCTTGCGGATCTCCACGACGAACGGCTGCCGCTCGGCGACGTCGGTGGCCGGGTTGTCGGTGCCGAAGTAGCCGACCTGGTGGCCGTCCTTGTACGGCTTCATCGGGGCGTCGTCGCCGAAGTCGTTGTTGTTGTTCAGGTCGACCCGGACCGTGCCGGTCGTGGCGTCGTACAGCACGCCCCAGACATCGGTGGTGTCGCCGTCGCGGTTGGCGTCGCCCTTGGCGTCGCCGCCGGTGGTGTACGACTCCTTGAAGAGGCTGACGGCGTACGAACCGGCCGGCGCCTTGTACGACTGGCCCTGGTAGGTGAAGGCCGGGCCGGACACGGCCGTGACCATCGGGCGCCAGGTGCTGTCGCTGTCGATGATCGGGTCGGTCGCCGTCACCCAGTCGACGATCTTCCGCTCACCGGTCGTCGTCTTCTGCAGCGCCGGGTGGCCCAGGTCCACGCCGGAGTCGAGGATGCCGATGGTGACGCCGCGGCCGTCCGCCTTCGGGTGGTCCTCGACGAAGTCGACCGCGCCCGTCTCGAAGGACGGGTTGTACGGGTTCTCCGCCGGGGTCCTCTTGCCCGGCGCGGGGTACGTCCCCTGCGCGGCCTTGGCGCCCTTGGCGGTGTCCGCGCTCGGCGTCGGGTCGTCCAGCGGGATCTCCTCGCGCAGGTCGATGCCGTGCACGGAGGACAGCTTGGCTGCGGCCGCGATCGCCGAGTCCGCCTTGGCCGTCGGGACGGTGGCGCGGACATAGCCCAGCTTGTCGTCGGCCCGGCCCACCGAGCCGCCCTTGACCGCGTCCAGCTGCCCGGCGACCTGCTCGGTCTGCCCGGGCGCGGTGGCGATCATCATCGTGACGGTCTTGTCGCCGTCGGCCTTGGCCTCCGCGAGCAGGTCCGCGTCGTTCGAACCGAGCTTGGCGTGCGCGGACTTGACGCTCGGGTCGGCCGGGGCGTCCGCGCCCGGCCCGTCGGCGGAGAAGGCCATCGGGATCGGCCCGGCCGCGGAGAGCGCGGCCACGAGACCGGCGGCCACGGCGATGCGTGCCACGCGTCTCGGGCCCGATATCTGATCGCGCTGGGTGGGAGGGGTCATCGGCATCCCTTGTAGGTAAAGGAACGAGCGGGAAGCGACCGGGGCCCGATCGGCCGTGGTCGCACACGGTCCGAACGGCGAGCCCGGACGATCGCACAGCCTTGCGCAAGGGGAACTTCTTTGGGGAGGGTTGACCGAAACGAAATGGATGTATGGGGAAAACCCCCGATGCGATTTGTGAGCATCAGTCCTGAAGGTGGCGAAGAAATCGGTTAACGTCCCCAAGTGAGACAGAAGTTGAGGGTGGCGGCCTACGCCATATGCGTCCGGGACGGACAGATCCTCCTCGCCCGCTCGCCCGCCCAGGACGGCACGCCCGAGTGGGTCCTGCCGGGCGGCGGCATGGAGCACGGCGAGGACCCCTACGACACGGTCCGGCGGGAGGTGGAGGAGGAGACCGGGTACCGCATCGAGGTGACCGGACTGCTCGGCGTGAACTCCTCCCACCGCGTCTTCCGCAACGGCTTCGGACCTCCCGTCGACCATCACGGCGTCCGGCTCGTCTACGAGGCCCGGATCATCGGCGGCGAACTGCGCTACGAGGTGAACGGCTCCACGGACCTCGCCGCCTGGCAGGACCTGGACGCCGTGCCCGGCCTGGTGCGGATCTCGATGGTCGACATCGCCCTGCGGATGTGGCGCGAACGCCCGGCCACCGGACGGCTGGCCGACGCCCTGGAGTAGGGCCGGACCGCACGGCGGTTCAGGTGCGGTACCCCGGAAGATGAACGCCGCGTGACCGGTTGCGGGCCGGATCCGGAGCGGGCGACGACGCGCAGGGTAGCCCAAGATCCACGTCCGGTGATCGGCGCTGCGCGTTGCCCGCTCGTTCACGCGCAGGTCATTCCCGGTGCCAACGATCCAGTACGAGCGGGGTGTTCACGTCGTGAACGCCCCGCGACCACTGCCGACGCGTTCGCACTCGGGGAGAGAAGCGCATGTCGCGCACACGCTCAGTCGCCGGCTCCGGCCAGGGCATCCACCGTCGTTCCGTCCTCGCCGCCACCGGCGCGGTCGCCCTCTCCGCGGGCGTCGGCTACGCCCTGCGGCCCAGCGACAGCCAGGCCGCCACCGCCCGGGAGAGCACCACCGCCGTGGCCGCGTCCTCGCGCCGGGCACCGGCCGCGCCGCTGGCCCCGTACACCAAGGGCACCACCCTCGCCTCCGTCGCCACCCCGCGCGGCAGCTCCGGCTACCGGCGCCTGGGCGACGGAGCCGGCTGGAAGCGGGTCGTCCGCTCCGACCTCGCCGCGCCCAAGTCCGGCCGCGCCGGGCGCCGTACCGCGCTCGCCGCGTTCGTGCAGCTCACCGATCTGCACATCATCGACGCCCAGCACCCGCTGCGCCTGGAGTACCTGCGCTCGGCCGACATCCACGCCTGGCGGCCGCACGAGGCGCTGACCGTGCAGGGCGCGATCGCGCTCGTGGAGCGGATCAACGCGCTGCGCGGCGCCCCCGTCACCGGCGCCCCGCTGCACTTCGCCATGACCACCGGCGACAACACGGACAACAACGCCACGTCCGAGCTGGACTGGTTCCTGAAGATCATGAGCGGCGGGCGCATCACGCCCAACTCCGGTGACCCGCGCCGGTACGAGGGCGTCCAGAACAGCGGCCTCAAGCAGTACTGGCAGCCCGACGCCGCCGTCCGCGACAGCGACAAGCAGGCCGGGTTCCCACACCTGGACGGCTTCCTGAAGGCCGCCATCCGGGAGGTCCGCAGCCCCGGCCTCAACCTGCCCTGGTACTCCACGGTCGGCAACCACGACTCCCTGCCGATGGGCTGCTACGCCTCGCACGGCGACTCCTACCTCACCGAACTGGCCGTCGGCGGAAGGAAGCTGATGAACGTGACCGCGGCCGAGGCCCAGCAGCTCCAGGCGCAGATCAAGAAGGCCCGGGACCCCCAGGGCGTCCGCTACCACGACTTCCTCAAGTCCCACGCCCGCTCCATGCGTTCGGTCACCCCCGACGAGCGGCGGGCCCCCTTCACGCAGGCCGAGTACCTGGAGGCCCACCTGGACCCGGCCCACCGCGGCGTCGGCCCGGCCGGCCACGGCTACTCCTCCGCCAACCTGGACACGGGCACCCAGTACTACGCCTTCCGCATCTCCGACGACGTCATCGGCATCAGCCTGGACACCACCGACTCCGGCGGCCACTACGAGGGGTCCATCGGCACGGCCCAGATGAAGTGGCTCGACAAGACACTGCGGGACAACAAGGACTCCTACGCGGTGATCTTCAGCCATCACACCAGCAAGACGATGACGAACCTGCGCAGCGACCCGGCGAGGCCGAACGAGCGCCGCCACAACGGCCAGGAGGTCCTCGCCCTGCTCGGCAGCCACCCCAGGGTGCTCGCCTGGGTGAACGGCCACATCCACAAAAACGTCATCACCCCGCACTCCGCGTCCGGCGGCCGCTCCTTCTGGGAGATCTCCACCGCCTCCCACGTCGATTTCCCGCAGCTGGCCCGGGTCATCGAGCTGGCCGACAACAAGGACGGCACGATCTCCCTGTTCACCACGCTGGTGGAGTCCTCGGCCCCGCACCGCACGGACTTCTCCGACCTCTCCCAGACCGGCCTCGCGGCCCTCTACCGCGAGCTGTCCCTCAACGCGCCCGGCGCGCGCACGACCCTCGGCGGCGACCCGAAGGACCGCAACACCGAACTGGTGCTCAAGAAGGACTGAAAACCGCTCAACTGCCCGGCAGCGGTCAACCCCCGTCAGGGCGGCCGGAGTCCCCTCTCCCGACACGACTCGATATGACGTGACAGGGGGAAACGGGGACATGAACAGACGCGCGCGTACGGCGGCCCTGACGGCGGCGACGGCGGTGGCACTGGCGGCGGCCCTCACGGCTCCGGCGGTGGCGGCGGGCCCGGTCGTCGCATCCGGCGGTCACGACGCGACCGGGCGGGCCGTCCGGGCGGCGGTCGCCGACGGCGTCCCGGGCGTGACGGTGACGGTACGGCGGGGCCACGGCACCTGGGCGGCCACGGCCGGCGTCGGCAACGTGAAGACGGGCAAGCCGCGTTCGGTCCGGGACCACTACCGCATCGCCAGCATCACCAAGACGTTCGTCGCCACGGTCGTGCTCCAACTGGAGGCGGAGGGACGGCTGTCGCTCGACGACACGGTGGAGAAGTGGCTGCCGGGCGCGGTCCGGGGCAACGGCAACGACGGCCGCCGCATCACGATCCGCCAGCTGCTGAACCACACCAGCGGCATCTTCGACTACCTGGAGGACCCGGGCTTCCAGCAGACCTACATGACCCCGGACGGCTTCATGAAGCACCGCTTCGACGAGGCGGCCCCCGAGGACCTGCTCGCCATCGCGATGAAGAACCGGCCGCACTTCGAGCCCGGCGCGTCGTTCGCGTACTCCAACACCAACTACCTCCTGGCCGCCCGGGTGATCGAGAAGGCCACCGGCAACGACTACGGCGCCGAGATCGACCGCCGGATCATCGCCCCCCTGCACCTGACCTCCACCTCGGTCCCCACCACCCGCGTGACGCTGCCCCGGCCCAGCAGCCGGGGCTACTCCAAACTGGCCAGGGAGACGACGGGCCCGACCTACGACGTCACCGAACTGAACCCACGCCTGGCCTACGGCTCGGGCCAGATGGTCTCCAGCTCCGCCGACCTGACCCGCTTCTTCTCGGCGCTCCTGCGCGGCGAGCTGCTCCCGCGGGAACAGCTGAAGGAGATGAGGACGACGGTCCCCTCCAGCCGCGACACCAGCCGCTACGGCCTGGGCCTGGTCGACCGCAAGCTCAGCTGCGGCGTCCACGTCTGGGGCCACGACGGCGGGATCTACGGCTCGAACTCGGACGCGGTGACCACCGGGGACGGCCGCCACTCCCTCGCCGTCAACTTCAACGGCGACTGGTCGGGTAGCACGGACGCGATCATCGAGGCGGAGTTCTGCGACAAGTAGCGCTCTCCGCAGGAGGAGGGGCCGCCGGGCAGGCGCAGGTCGACGTTCCAGACCGGGTCGGGCAGGCCGTACTCGTGGACCATCCGGTACAGGCGGTCCTCCGCTCGTGCCCGGCCCTCGGCGAGCAGGGACTCCACCGCGTCCACCACGTGGGGGCGGCTCAGCAGCCGGGCCTGGTTCAGCTCGCGGACCACCGCCGTCGGGTCGCCGTGCCCGCCGCGGACCGCCTCCGTGAGCAGCCGGCGGACGAGGCCGGCGTCCGCGAGTTCGGCCACCGCGTCGGCCAGTGCGCGGGCGACCGGTGCCACCGGCACCCCCGTGACCTGCTCGGGGGCGGGCATGACAGGTGTGCGGACGATACGCGCGCAGCCCGTGGAGCGCAGCCGCCGCATCCGCGGGACCAGGACGTCGATCGCGTCCAGGGACGGCAGCGGGGGAGTGGAGGAGAAGCCGTGCAGCGTCAGCGCGGCCAGGCCCGTGATCATCACCTCGGGGTAGGCGGGGGCGTGGGGCCGGCCCGCGCCGGGCTGGGCGGGCACCCCGGTGCCGCGTTCCCGCGCCGCGTACATCAGCACCGCGTGCAACCGCTCCTCGCTGGTCGGCGGGCCCGGGTGGAGCAGGACGACGCCGGGGAGGAGCTGCCGCCAGGGGCCGCCCGCGCGGCACTGCTCGTTCGTCTCGGCCGTGGAGACGCCGTGCGAGCGGAGCTGTGTCGTCGTCATCACGCGGGGGCGGCCGCCCCCGGACAGCTCGTGCAGCGGGCGGCGGGAGAGTGGGGGGTTGTAGGTCATGCCCCGCAATTTCCCGCGCCCGGACCGCCTTTGAACCGCTGTTACAGGTCCGTCGACAAAGACGGACAACCCAGCACTAAAGGACGGATGTTCGGATGCCGAAAGCCCCTGGTCCGTTCGGGTGCGGACCAGGGGTTACGGCTCAGAGGGCACTCGTCTCGTAACGATGGAAGAACGCCCGGATCTCAGGTCAGAATTTCTGGACATCATGCGCAGCGCTCCGGCCTTCGGGCCGGAGGTGAAACGAACCTTGTGGCCGTGTCACGTTGTCGTGTGGCGGAGCTGGGCCCCCGCTCGGGACGGTGACGCATCGTTCGCATGTTCCCGATGGCGACGTGGGTTCGACGTGCCTACTGTGATCGTCATGCAGCTCCGGTACGCCTTCAGGTTGTACCCCGACACCGCTCAGCAGGCCGCGTTGGCCAGGGCGTTCGGGTGCGCTCGCGTCGTGTTCAACGACGCCGTGCGTGCTCGCGAGGACGCCCGTAAGGCCGGGCAGCCGTTCCCGACGGCCGGTCAGCTGTCACGGAAGCTGATCACCGAGGCGAAACGGACAGTCGAACGGTCCTGGCTCGGCGAGGTCTCCGTGGTGGTGCTCCAGCAGTCCCTGCGGGACGCCGAGGCCGCGTACCGCAACTTCTTCCGTTCCCTCAAGGGCACGCGCGAGGGACCGAAGATGAGAGCACCACGATTGAAGTCCCGTAAGAAAACGCGGCAGTCGATCCGGTTCACCGCCAACGCCCGCTGGAGCATCACCGGCCAAGGGCGGTTGAACCTGCCGAAGATCGGCGCAGTGAAGGTGAAATGGTCCCGCACGCTGCCCGCCGCTCCCACCTCCGTCACCGTCATCAAGGACGCGGCTGGCAGATTTTTCGCCTCCTTCGTCATCGACACCGACCCCGTCGCCGACGACGCCCGGATGCCCGATACCGAACGCACCATCGGCATCGATCTCGGCCTCACGCACTTCGCGGTCCTCTCCGACGGCACGAAGATCGACTCCCCGCGCTTCCTGCGGCGCGCGGAGAAGAAACTGAAGAAGACCCAGCGGGAGCTGTCCCGCAAACAGACAGGCTCGAAGAACCGAGCCAAGGCCCGTCTGAAGGTCGCCCATGCCCACGCCACAGTTGCCGACGCACGCCGTGAGTTCCACCACCAGCTCTCCACCAGGCTGATCTCCGAGAACCAAGGGATCGCCGTGGAGGACCTGTCGGTGGCGGGACTGGCCCGCACGAAGCTGGCCAAGTCCGTTCATGACGCGGGCTGGTCGTCGTTCGTGAACATGCTGGAGTACAAGGCCGCCCGGTACGGCCGCACCCTGGTGAAGATCGGCCGGTTCGAACCGACCTCCCAGACCTGCTCCACCTGCGGAGCCGTGGACGGACCCAAACCTCTGAACGTGCGGGAGTGGACCTGTACCGCCTGCGGTACTGTCCACGACCGGGACACCAACGCCGCGATCAATGTGAAGACGGCCGCCGGACTGGCGGTATCGGCCTGCGGAGCGTCGGTAAGACCGGGAGCAGTCCCGGCACAGCGCGAAGAAACAGCAAGCCATGGACTCCCCGCCGGAAGCCGTGCCGCGTAGCGGCACAGCAACCGGTGGAGAAGGCCAGAACCTCGGGCTTCACCCGAGGTGCAAGTCAATGGTCAGAGGCCTCGTCGCACGCCTGTCCACGCAACGCCCGTGCCAAGTCGTCACGGGACTCCAGCACCAGCCGGCGCAGCGCCGGGGCCGCGTCCTTGTGGGCGTCCAGCCAGGCGTCCGTGGCGTCCAGCGTCTCCCGCGACTGCTGCAGCGAGGGGAACAGGCCCTGCACCACGTGCATGCCGATCTGGATCGACCGCTCTGCCCAGACCCGCTCGATCGCCGCGAAGTACTTCCCCGCGTACGGCGCGATCAGCTCTCGCTGCGAGCCCTGGGAGAAGCCCGCGATGGTCGCCTCCACCATGGCGTTGGACAGCGCGTCCGACTCCACGACCTGCGCCCACGCCTGCGCCTTGACCGCCTCGGACGGGCGGGCGGCCAGACAGCGCACCTGGTGGCGCTTGCCGGACGCCGTGTCGTCCCGGGTCAGCTCCTCGGCCAGCGCCTTCTCGTCGACGATCCCGTGCGCGGCCAGCGGCTCCAGGAACACCCAGCGCAGCTCCTGGTCGAGGTCGAGACCCTCGACCGCCGCCGTGCCCGCGAGCAGGTCCCGCAGCAACTCGAAGTCGGCCTCGGTGGCGGCCGTCCGGGCGAAGAAGCGCGCCCAGGCAAGCTGGTGCTCGCTGCCCGGCCCGGCCGCGTACAGCTCGCGCCGGGCGCCCTCGGCGAGCAGCCGCGCGGCCGTCTCCCGCCGGGCGGGCGCCGTGTAGTGGGTGACCGCCGACTCCGCCCACGCGTGCAGCATCTGCACGACGCCGATCTCGGACTCGCGCCCGCCGAAGCGCAGCACCAGCTCCACGAAGTCCCGGGCCGGGAGCAGCGCGTCACGCGTCATGTTCCACAGCGCCGACCAGCACAGGGCACGCGCCAGCGGGTCGGTGATCGCGCCCAGGTGCTCGCGCAGGGTCGCCAGCGACGTCTCGTCGAAGCGGATCTTGCAGTAGGTCAGGTCGTCGTCGTTGACCAGGACCAGGTCGGGAGCCTCGGCGCCGGCCAGGTCCGCGACGACCGTGCGGGCGCCGTCGACGTCGGTCTCCACGCGCGCGTAGCGCTCCAGCGCCCCGCCGTCCGCCACCCGGTACAGGCCCACCGCCACCCGGTGCGGACGCAGTTCGGGGTGGGACTCGGCGGCCTCCTGCACCACCGCCAGCTCCTCGATACGGCCGTCCGGGCTCAGCAGCACCTGCGGCGTCAGCGAGTTCACCCCGGCCGTCTGGAGCCAGGACCGCGACCAGGCGCTCATGTCCCGGCCGCTGGTCTCCTCCAGCACCGACAGCAGGTCGCCGAGGCGCGTGTTGCCGTAGGCGTGCCGCTTGAAGTAGCGCCGGGCCCCCTCCAGGAACGCCTCCTCGCCGACGTACGCCACGAGCTGCTTCAGCACCGAGGCGCCCTTGGCGTAGGTGATGCCGTCGAAGTTGAGCTTGGCGTCCTGGAGGTCGCGGATGTCCGCCGTGATCGGGTGCGTGGAGGGCAGCTGGTCGGCCCGGTAGGCCCAGGCCTTGCGGCGGTTGGCGAAGGTGATCCAGCCGCCCGCGAAGCGGGTCGCGCCCACGAGCGAGTACGCGCCCATGAAGTCGGCGAAGGACTCCTTCAGCCACAGGTCGTCCCACCACTCCATGGTGACCAGGTCGCCGAACCACATGTGCGCCATCTCGTGCAGGATGACGTTGGCCCGGCCCTCGTAGGACGCCTGCGTCACCTTCCCGCGGAAGATGAACTCCTCGCGGAACGTCACCAGGCCCGGGTTCTCCATCGCGCCCAGGTTGTACTCGGGCACGAACGCCTGGTCGTACTTCCCGAACGGGTACGGGTAGTCGAAGTGGTCGTGGAAGAAGTCCAGGCCCTGCTTGGTGACCAGGAAGACGTCGTCGGCGTCGAAGTAGGGCGCGAGGCCCTTGCGGCACAGGGCGCCGAGCGGGATCTCCAGCGTCGTGCCGTCGGCGAACGTACGCGTGTAGGAGTCCGTCACGTAGTGGTACGGGCCCGCCACCACGCACGTGATGTACGTCGAGATCGGCTTGGTCTCGGCGAACCGCCACACCCCGTCGGTCTGCTCACCGGCCCCGTTGCTCCACACCGTCCAGCCCTCGGGCGCCCGCACCTCGAAGCGGTAGGGGGCCTTCAGGTCGGGCTGCTCGAAGTTCGCGAAGACGCGGCGCGAGTCGGCCGGCTCGTACTGCGTGTACAGGTACACCTCGCCGTCCTCGGGGTCGACGAAGCGGTGCATGCCCTCGCCGGTGCGCGAGTAGGCGCACTGGGCGTCGACGACCAGCTCGTTGTCCGCGGCCAGGTCCTCCAGCGTGATCCGGGAGCCGTCGAAGACCTGTCCGGGGTCCAGATCACGGCCGTTGAGTGAGACGGCCGTCACACTCGGGGCGATCAGGTCCGCGAACGAGCTCGCCCCGGGCTCGTTGCAGCGGAAGCGGACCGTCGTGACGGATCGGAACGTGCGGGGCCCGTCCCCGGGGTCCTCACCGACCGCGGACCGCAGGTCGAGGGACACCTCGTACCCGTCGACGCTCAGCAGGGCGGCCCGCTCCCGGGCCTCGTCGCGGGACAGATTCTCACCGGGCACGGGCGGCACTCCTCAAACGTCGTGGGGTACGGCTGAACAGCACCGATCCTGCCATGTGCCCCTGACGCGGGGCAGCCGGGAATGACGGGAGCGCGTACCGGCGTTGCCCGGGAAACGGCTTCCTGCTGAGGAGAGACATGTCGGACAAGACCCCCGTCGACTTCTGGTTCGACCCGCTGTGCCCCTGGGCCTGGATGACCTCCCGCTGGGTGCTGGAGGTGGAGAAGGTCAGGGACATCGAGGTGCGCTGGCACGTCATGAGCCTCGCCGTCCTGAACGAGAACCGGCTGGACGAGCTGCCCGAGGAATACCGCGACATGCTGGCGACCAAGGCGTGGGGTCCCGTCCGGGTCGTCATAGCCGCCCAGCAGGAGAAGGGCCCCGAGGTCCTCGGCGACTTCTACACCGCGCTCGGCACCCGCATCCACAACCGGGGCGAGGGCCCCGGCAAGGAGACGGTCGCCGCCGCCCTGAAGGACGTCGGCCTGCCCGACTCCCTCCTGGACCACTGGGACTCCACCCCGTACGAGCCGGAGCTGCGCGCCTCCCACAAGGAGGGCATCGACAAGGTCGGCCAGGACGTCGGCACCCCGGTCATCGCCGTGCCCGGCGCGGACGGCGAGCAGATCGCCTTCTTCGGCCCGGTCGTCACCCCGGCCCCGCAGGGCGAGGAGGCCGGCCGCCTGTGGGACGGCACCCTCGCCGTGGCCTCGGTCCCCGGCTTCTACGAGATCAAGCGCACCCGCACCAAGGGCCCCGACTTCTCCAACCTGTAGGCCTCACGTCGAGGCGTCGGCTCCCGGGTTCTGCAACTCCTCCGGGAGCCGGCCCCCGCCGGATCGACGGTCCCAGGGCTGGTACCACCGGCAGCCCGCGGCAGTGCAGCGCCACAGGTCCGTGCGGTTCGTCCCGAGGGCCTTGCGCTCCGCGGGCTTGAGCGGCGCGAACACCTGAGTGCCACTGCCCCCACAGGTCGGGCAGTGCTTGTCCTTGAAGAACATCAACGCCTCCTAGCCATCACCGCCAGGTCAGGGAAGTCGGTCACCACCGCGTCGACTCCCAGGCGGTAGTACAGCGCGTATTCGGCGAACGCGTCCCCGAAATCGTTCGGTCCGCTCCCGTGTCGCAGTTCCGCGGGCAGGAACTGGTTCTCCGCGCGGAAGGTGTACGGCCCGATCCGCAGGCCCGCCGCATGCGCGTCCGCGACGAGGCTCGTGCCGGCGACCGAGGACTTGTCCGGCCCGATCCAGTCCGCGTACCGCGCGATATCCGCCAAGCCCGCCGGCGTCATCATGTCCCGGTAGGTCGTCGACGGCAGGTCGTACGGCCCGCCCGCCGTGCCCAGCGCCTGCCACAGCGGCACGCCCAGCCGCTCCGCCGCGATCCTCTGCAGGCTCGTCGGCTCGAAGGACTGCACGACGCACTCGCGCCGGCCGAGCCGGTTGCGACGGATCAAGGCGGCGAGCCTCGGCTCCAACGGCAGTCCGATCGAGCGGAAGTACGTGGGGTGCTTCGTCTCCGGGAAGACCGCGACGGTCCTGCCGTGCTCCCGCGAGAGCCGCCGCGCCAGATCCACGACCTCCTGGAAGGTCATGACCTCTTCCCGCCCGTCGAAGACGGTGTTGCGGTTGCGGACCGCGGGCAGCCGCTCCACCGCCCGCAGCGTCTTCAGCTCGGCCAGCGTGAAGTCCTCCGTGAACCAGCCGGTGACGGCCCGCCCGTCGACCGTCTTCGTCGTACGGCGGCCCTCGAACTCCGGCCGGCGGGCCACGTCGGTCGTCTGGGAGATCTCGTTCTCGTGCCGCACCACCAGCACGTGGTCCTTCGTCGGCACCAGATCCGGTTCGATCCAGTCGGCCCCGGTCTGCACGGCGTACGTGTACGACGACGCCGTGTGCTCCGGGCGCCAGCCGGCCGCGCCGCGGTGGCCGATGACGACCGGGCCGCCGCCCGTGTGGGGTGCGGCGCCCGCCGGGGCGGCCGTGCCGGCGGTGGCGGTCCCCGCGGCCACCGCGAGCAGGAGGGATCTCCGTCCGAGCTGCATACAACTCCCCTTTGTCGAAGACAGGTTCACTTGCGGGCCCGGTCCCGGGCCAGCGCCAGCCGGTCCAGGTGCTCCGCGTAGCCGCTCGTGTAGAACGCGGCCCGGTCCGGGTCCGGCTCGACGACCGCCGTCGGTTTCGTCCACGCCCGCGCGTCCAGCCCGACCCCGTACCGCCCGGCCGCCGCCAGCACCGCGCCCCGGGCGCCGACCTCGCCCTCCACGACCCGCAGCGGCCGCCCGAGCACATCGGCCAGCAGCCGCATCCAGGCGGAGCTGCGGGTGCCGCCGCCGCAGACGGCCAGGCTCCCGGTGAGGCCCGCCGCTTCCAGGCAGTGCCGGGCCGCGTACCCGATGCCCTCACAGGTGGCGCGGACCAGATCGCCCCGGGTCGACTCCAGCGAGACACCCGTGAGTTCGGCGCGCAGACGGGGTTCCACGAAGGGCGCGCGCTCCCCGGAGGGCGCGAAGTACGGCAGCACGCGGACGCCGTGCGCACCCGGCGGCGTCCCGGCCAGCAGGCCGTCCACCTCGTCGTGCCGCACTCCGGTCGTCGACAGCACCCAGTCCAGCGCCGCCGTGCCGACCATCGCGGGCATGGCGCGCAGCCAGTGCCCGGGCCGGTCGGTGGAGATGTGGAGACCTGCCGGTTCGCCGGTCAGATCGAGCTCGGTGGTGGCGACCAGGCCGGCCAGACAGGTGCCGACGATCAGCAGACCGTCCCCCGGTGACGTCACCCCGGCGCCCAGCGCGCAGGCCGGCAGATCGTAGGGCCCGTTCGCGATCCGGGTCCCGGGCGGCAGGCCCTCACCCCGCGCCTCGGCGGTCGCGACCGGGTCGCTGACCGGGGCGAGCAGGCCCCGGCGGTGCGCCAGCCCCAGCAGCTCGACGACCCGGTCGTCGTACGTCCGGGTCCGCGGGTCCAGGAACGGCATCGACGCGTCCGACACATCCGTCGCCGGACCGGCCCCCGTCAGCCGCTGGAACACCATGTCCTTGCAGTACAGGGCCGCCTTCGCGGTGTCCAGCGCCTTCGGCTCGTGCCGGTCCAGCCACGCAAGCAGCGGTCCCGGGCAGCCCGGGAACATCGCGCTGCCCGTGCGCCGGAACACCGACTCGAACGTGCCGTCCGCCAGCCACCGGTCGACCAGCTCGTGCGCCCGCCCGTCCATCCAGGAGGCGGCCGCCCGCACCGGCCGGCCCTCGCCGTCGACCAGCCACACCCCGTCGCCCTGCCCGGTGAGCCCGGCCAGCTCGACCGGTCCCGGGACCCGCCCGGTGACCTCCCCGAGCACGGCGACGACCGCCCCGTACACCTCCTCCATGTCCTGCTCGACGACCCCGCCGTGCAGGGCGAGCTCCACCGGGCGGGACGCCACGGCGAGTTCACGGCCCGTGGCGTCGAAGGCCGCCGCCTTGACCATGGACGTGCCCACATCGATACCGACGTACATGCGGCTCTCCTCCGGGTCCTCAGGTCAGACAGTGCGCGAGCGGCTCCCCGCGCACCCAGCGGCCCACCTCTTCGGCGGCGATCCGGGCGGCCTTCTCCGCGACCGCCCGCGACGCCCCGCCCAAGTGGGGTGTGAGGACCACGCGTTCGGCCAGTCCCAGCAGCCGGGACTCCGCCGGCAGCGGCTCCCGCTCATAGGTGTCCAGAGCCGCCGCCGACACCCGCCCGCTCTCCAGCGCGTCACACAGCGCGCCCTCGTCCAGCAGCGGGCCCCGGGCCACGTTCACCACCACCGCGCCGGACGGCAGCAGCGCCAGCTCCCGGGCGCCGATCAGCCCCCGCGTCTCGGGCGTGAGCCGGGCGTGCAGGGTGATCACCTGGGAGCGGCGCAGGAGGTCGTCGAGCGAGGTCACGCGCAGGCCGTGGATCTCGCCGTGCACATACGGGTCGTGGACCATCACCCGGGCCCCGAACGCGCACAGCACCCGCGCGACCCGGCTGCCGACGGCCCCGTACCCGACCAGACCGACGGGCAGGTCCTCCAGCTCCAGTCCGCTCCGCTCGTAGGTGTAGTACGTCGCGCCCTCCCAGCTGCCCTGCCGGACGAGCGGGTCGTGGGCCTGGGGGATGCGGCGCAGGGCGGCCAGCATCATCCCCACGGTGAACTCGGCGGTGGCGGCGGCGTTGCGGCCCGGCGCGAAGCACACCCGCACGTCATGGTCCTTGGCCGCGTCCAGGTTGACGTTGACCGGCCCGCCCCGGCAGACCACGACCAGTTTCAGATCCGGGCAGGCGGCGAGGACCTTCCCGGTGACCGGCCCCATCTGCGTGACAAGGACCTCCGCCCCGGCCAGCGCCTCGATCATCGCGTCCTCGGCGTCACTGGCCTCCTGCACCTCGGCGACCGGCCCGAACGGCTCCAGCGGCCAGCCCAGTTTCACTTCCCGGACGTCCGCCCGCTCCACCTCGTGCTCCACCGCCCGCGTGATCAGCGACGGCAGGACGAAGTGGTCACCGGCGGCCACGACACGCACGCTGTTTCCGTCAGTCATCGCAGGGAAGCTCCCGTCTCGGCGTCGAAGACATGGGTGTGCCGGGGGTCGGCGGCGACCCGGACCCGCTCGTCGTGGGCGAGTCGCACCTCGGGATCGGTGAGGACGACCAGATGCCGTTCGACACCGTCCAGGGCGAGGGTCGCCAGGCCCGACTCCGGGAGCGGTTCATGGGCGACGACCCGGGCGGGCAGACCGTCCTCGGCGGTGAGGCGGACGTCCTCGGGGCGGATCCCGACCACCACCTTCCGGCCCTCGTCCACCGGGACGGGCAGCGCGATCCGCACCGCGTCGGAGAGCCGGGCGTGGCCGTCGCCGGCGATGCCGGGCAGCAGGGTGATCGCCGGTTCGCCGACGAAGTCCGCGACGAACACGTTGGCCGGACTGTCGTAGATCTCGTAGGGCGTGCCGAGCTGCTGGATGACGCCGTCCTTCATCACGGCGATCCGGTCCGCGAGGGAGAGGGCCTCCTCCTGGTCGTGGGTGACCAGGATCGTGGTGTGGCCCGAGTCCTTCTGGATGCGCTTGAGTTCCCTGCGGGTGGAGTCGCGCTGGGCCGCGTCCAGGTGGGAGAGGGGCTCGTCGAGGAGCAGCACGTCCGGTTCGCGGATCAGGGCGCGGGCCAGGGAGACACGCTGCTTCTGGCCGCTGGAGAGGCCGGCCGGGCGGGCGCCGAGGAGCTCGGTCAGACCGACCCGTTCGGCGATGTCCTTCACCTTGCGCTCGACGTCACCCCGGGAACCGCGGGCGGCCCCGCGCCGGGCCTTCAGCCCGAACGCCAGGTTCTCCGCGACCGACAGCGGCGGATACAGCGCGTAGTTCTCGAACGCGACCCCGATGTTCCGCTGCTGGGCGGGCCGTTCGACGACCGACGCCCCGCCGACCAGGATGTCCCCGCCGGTGACGGACTCCAGCCCGGCGATCATCCGTAAGGTGGTCGACTTGCCGCACCCGGACGGCCCGAGCAGCCCGAGCAGCTCCCCGGACCGCAGGGTCAGATCGATCCCGCGGACGGCGTCGACCGAGGGCCGCCCCCGCGACCGGTACGTCTTTCGCAGTTCACGTAGCTCCAGTCCCGTTCCGCTCGCCATGGCCGCCCTTCGTGCCGCAAACCTCGTAACGGACCTTGTGCTCGTCCAGATCCCGCAGTGCCTCCGGCGACGCCCCGTCGTCCACGAGGAGCGTGTCGAAGCGGGACAGCGGGACGACCCGGTGCAGGGCGACCCGGCCGAGCTTGGTGTGGTCGATCAGCAGGACGTTGCGTGCCGCCGCGTCGAGCATCGCCCGCTTCACCGACACGATGTGCTGCTCCTGGTGGTAGGCGTAACCCCCGTGCACCGCCGACGTCGACGCGAAGCACACGTCCACGCGCAGCTGCTGGACCGCCTCCACGCACGACACCCCGAGGAACGAGGAGTGCAGCGGGTCGTAGTCGCCGCCCAGTGCCATCAGGTGGATGCCGCGCTGGTCGGTCAGGAGGTTGATGGCCTCCAGAAAGTTGGTGACGACCGTCAGCGGCGTGACCTCGGCCGTGCGCAGCCGCCTGGCTATCTCCAGGGTGGACGTGGAGTCGTCCAGCAGGATCGCCATCCCGGGCTCGACCATCCGCAGCGCGTGCTCGGCGACGGCCGCCTTCTCGGCCCGCATGCTCTTCAGCCGGTACTGCACGTTCGACTCGAAGACCCCCGACGGCTGCGCGGTCACCCCGCCCCGGAACTTCCGTACGATGCCCTGCCGTTCCAGCTCGTCGAGGTCCCGGTGGATGGTCATCAAACTCACCCCGAACCGCTCGGCGAGCTCCGCCGCCGTCGCCGAGCCGTCGGCCAGCACCTGCTCGGCCATGGCGGCCTGCCGCGCCGCGGGCCCCTGCTGTCCACCACTGCTGTTGCTGCTCATGGCTGTGTCTCTATCCGTCGTCCCGGTCGCTCCGGCCGGTCGGCCTCGAACAGCAGCAGGTTCTCAGGCCGGACCACGAGCCGTACCGGATCGTCCGCACGAAGGCGCGCCGCGTCCGCCCTGGGGGCCACCAGCGACACCCGCCGCTCCCCGGACCCGAGCCGCACGGTGACCTCGACGGACCGGCCGAGCACCTCCGTGACGTAGACGGTCCCGGTCAGTTCGTGGCCCGCGCCGCCGTGC
This sequence comes from Streptomyces sp. WAC04114, assembly GCF_019733245.1. NCBI lineage: Bacteria > Bacillati > Actinomycetota > Actinomycetes > Kitasatosporales > Streptomycetaceae > Streptomyces > Streptomyces sp. WAC04114. The sequence continues at coordinate 18,747 of NZ_JAIGQA010000049.1, read as the reverse complement.
AGGGCGATGTCCCGGGGACGCAGGCCCACCAGCACCTCCGTGCCCGGCGCGGCCGGTGCCCGGACCGGCAGTTCCACACCGCCGTCGGAGCGCACGCCGCTCTCCGTCACCACGCCCGGCAGCAGGTTGATCCGGGGCCGGCCGAAGGCCCGCGCGACCTCGGTGTCCTGCGGCCGGTACCAGATCTCCTCCCGCGTGCCCGTCTGCACGATCCGGCCCTCCCGGATGACCCCGATCCGGTCGCCGAGCGCCAGCGCCTCCACCGAGTCGTGGGTCACGTAGAGGGTGGTGGTGTGCTGCACGGCCCCGATCGCCTTCAGCTCGGCCCGCATCTGCTGGCGCAGCTTGGCGTCGAGGTGGGAGAGCGGCTCGTCGAGCAGGAAGGCTCGGGCGGGGCGGACCAGCACCCGGCCGAGCGCGACCCGCTGTCGCTGGCCGTTGGACAACTGGCCCACGGGCCGGTCCAGCAGCCCGGAGATGCCGAGCAGCTCGGCGATCGCGCCGATCCGCTGCCGGGCCTCGTCGGCGGGCAGTCGGTGCCGGGGGGAACGCAGCGGCGAGGCGAGGTTGTCGTAGGCCGAGCGGTGCGGGTAGAGCGCGTAGCTCTCGAAGCACATGGCCACACCCCGGTCGTAGGGCTCGACCCCCCGCATGTCCTCGCCGTCGAGCACGACCGTGCCGGAGTCGGGCTGTTCGAGCCCGGCGACGGTCTTCAAGGTCGTGGTCTTGCCGGCGCCCGACGGGCCCAGCAGACAGAAGAACTCGCCCTCCCGCACCTCCAGATCGAGCTCGTCGAGCGCGAGGGTCTTCCCGTAGGCCTTGCGTATCCCGCTCAACCGGATCATGACTTCACCGCCCCGAACGACAGGCCCCGCACCAGATACCGCTGGATCGTCAGCGCCAGCAGCAGGGGCGGTACGACGGAGACCAGCGCGGCGGCGGCCGTGAGGTTGTACTTGGGCCGGTCCCCGCCGAGGAACGACAGGGCCCCCACGGTCACCGTCTGCGCCTCGTTGGAGGTGAGGATCAGCGGGAAGACGAAGTTGTTCCAGGCGAAGATGAAGGCCAGCAGGGACACGGCCGCGATGCCCGGCTTGACCAGCGGCAGGGCGACGCGGAAGAACGCCTGCTTTCGGGTGTAGCCGTCCAGCAGGGCCGCCTGCTCCAGCTCCGGTGTCAGATCGGCGAAGTAGGACCGCATGATCCACACGATCAGCGGCAGCGTGACGAGTTGCAGCACCCACACCATGCCGACGTACGTGTCGAACAGCCCGAGCTTCTGGTAGAGCACGAACAGCGGGATGATCACGGTGAGTTCGGGTGCGAAGCGGAACGACAGCAGGGTGAACATCAGGTTCTCGGAGCCCTTGAACCGCCAGCGCGCCGAGGCGTACGCCGCCGGCAGTCCCACCACCAGCGACAGCGCGACCGCCCCGACCGACACCACCAGGCTGTTGACGAAGAACCGCACGAACGGGATGCCCTCGCTGTCGCCGAGGACCGTCCGGTAGCCGTCGAGGGTGGGGGAGAAGGAGAAGTAGGTGGAGAAGAGCTGGTCGGCCGGCTTCAGCGACAGGATCACCATCCAGGCGATCGGGAACAGCGCGAAGACGAAGTAGAGGACGAGGGCGGCGTCGCACACCCACCCCACCAGGCGTTTCCTCATGTGGTGACCTCCGCGGCCTTTCGCTGGATCTTCCCCAGGTGTTTCACCAGCACCATCGCCGCCAGGTACACCACGGCCCACAGGACGATCGTGTAGGAGATCCCGAACGAGTAGCGCTGGAAGCGGATGGCTTCCAGGTACGCCCGGATCTGGAGCACGACGGTCGAGTCGCCCGGCCCGCCCTCCGTGAGCGCGTAGATGATGTCGAACACCTTCAGCGAGTCCATGAACCGGAAGATCACCGCGACCAGCACGTACGGCCACAGCATCGGCAGGGTCAGGCGCCGGAAGGTGTACCACCACCCCGCGCCGTCCACGGCCGCCGCCTCGAACGGGGAGGTGGGCAGCGACCGCAGACCGGCGAGGGCGAGGATCGCCACGAACGGGGTGTAGACCCAGACGTCCACGGCGATCGACGACAGCAGTGCGCCCGTCGGGGTGTCGGTCCACTGCACCCCGCCCAGCCCGAAGGGCTCGAGCAGATGGTTGACCACTCCGACCGACGGCTGGAGCATCAGCTTCCAGATGATCGCCGCGATCACCGGGGCGATCATCAGCGGCAGGATCAGGATCTTCTCCAGCACCCGGCCGATCAGGCTCGAGCGGTACAGGAGCAGGGCGACGGCCACGCCGAGCACGGTCTCGGCGAGGGCCGCCCCGACCGCGTACAGCACCGTCACCCACGCCGAGTTCCAGAACGCCTCCTGGGTGAAGACGGCACTGTAGTTCTCGAACCGCACCATGTCCGGCTGCGGTTTGCTCGCCGAGAAGTCGAACAGCGTGTAGTACAGCCCGAGCCCGAAGGGGTAGAGGATCCCGCAGGTCAGCAGCAGTGCGGGGACGATCAGGAGGTACGGCCGCAACGCGAGCCGCATGGCTAGCCCACCTTGCCGGCGAGGTCGTCCGCCAGCCCGTCCAGGACCGACTTCGCGCCCTTGCCGCCGTAGATCTCCTGGAGGGCCGAGGCCCAGCTGGTCGTCGCGTCGAAGAACTGCGCCTGCGGGGTGAACTGGATCTTCGTCTGGTCGACGACCGTCTCGAAGGTCTCCAGGAAGCCCGGCAGGTGCCGCATCTTGTCCTTGTACGCCGCGTCGTCGGCGACGGACTTGCGCACCGGGTCGATGTGGTTGTGGGTGATCGCGCTCCTGCGCAGGTGCTCCTTGCCGGTCGCCCACTGCAGGAACAGCCAACTGGCGCTCTTCTTCTTGCTCTTGGCGTTCATGCCGAGCGACCAGATCCACATGTTGGTGGCCAGCGACCCGCCGGGCCCCTTCGGCCCCGGATGGAAGGCGATCGTCCCGGAGGCGGGGCTCGCGCCCTTCACCGCCTGGAAGTAGGCGGCCGTGTCGGCGTCGAACAGCATCCCGGCCTTCTTCGCGCCCAGGTCGCTGGAGCACTGGTACCAGGTGTACGACGTCCAGGACGGCGGCCCGCCCCGCTTGACCATGCGGGCCCAGTCCTCGGTGAAGGCGACGGCCTCGGGGCTGTTCATGGCGGGGGTGAGCTTCCCGCCGTCGACCGTGAAGTCCTTCAGTCCGTTGCGGGCGTACATCGTCATGAAGCCGGGGTGGATGGTGGCCCAGCTCCTGGATCCGCGTACGGCGATCCCGTACATCCCGTCGAAACCGGCGCCCGGTGCCTTGCGCTTGATGGTCGCGGCGAGTTCGGTCAGCTCGTCGAACGTCTCGGCCGGCTTCACGCCGAGCTTCTTGAACAGCTCGGTGTTGTAGGCGACGACGTTGGTCTCCCAGCCCCACGGCAGCGCGTACTGCCCGCCCTGGCCGAGCGGTGCGCCCGCCTTCAGGGACCACTGGTCGGCCTGGAGCAGGTTGGGGAAGAAGTCCGCCTGGTCCCATTCGGCGCCCGTCGCCGAGGAGTTGCGCATCCAGGGGCCGAGGTCCTCCAGCCAGTTCGGCGGCCCGTACTGCCACACCATGTACGCGCCGAGCATGAAGACGTCGTAGGAGGCACGCCCGCTGGACAGGTCCACGGTGAGCTTGTCGAAGTAGTTGTCCTCGGGGAAGACGTCGTACTCGACCTTGATGCCGGTCTTCTCGGTGAACGACTTCAGGTCGGCTATCAGGGCGTCCGTGTACGGGTGCTTGTTGAGCAGCGCCTTGACGGTGGTGCCCTTCTCCCGCTTCCAGTCGAAGGAACCGGTGACGTCGTCCGCCGCGGACCCGTCGCCCTTGTCGTCGTTCCCGCCGAAACCGGCGCCGCAGGCCGTGAGCAACGGGGCCGCCGCCGCCCCGGCGGCGAGGGCGAGGAAGCGCCGGCGGTCGTGCACGTGCGTGTCCATCCGTACCTCCGCGTGGAGCCTGGTTAACACGTCGAGTCGACTCGCTAACAGAGAGTGGAACGGCTGAAGTTGGGCGTCAATCCCTCGCGCACGGGAAAATATCGGGGCACAGTGAGAAGTTCACAGATCCAGCTGCGACGGCACGGGAGGTTCCGGATGGTGGACGAGGGTGCGGGCTGGCTGGGAATCGACCTCGGCACGCAGAGCGTCCGCGTGCTGCTCGTCACCGCCGACGGCACGGTCCTCGGCAGCGGCTCGGCCCCGCTGACCGGCCGGCGGGACGGGGTGCGGCACGAGCAGGACCCGCTGCGGTGGTGGTCGGCGCTGTGCACGGCGTCCCGGGCGGCCCTCGGCTCCGCGCCCCCGCACCCGCCGCTCGGCGGACTCGCGGTGTGCGGCACCTCCGGAACAGTCCTGCTGACCGACGGCTCGGGCCGTCCGGTGAGCCCCGCGCTGATGTACGACGACGGGCGGGCCAAGGCCGAGGCCGCCCGGGCCCGGAGGGCGGGGCTCGCCGTCCAGGACACCTGGGCGCTGCCGAAGGCGCTGTGGCTGCTCGGGGAGTACGGCGGCGGCGCGCTGCGCCTGGCGCACCAGCCCGACCTGATCGTCTCCCGCCTCACGGGCGAGCCGCCCCCGGCCGATTCCAGCCACGCCCTGAAGACGGGCTACGACCTCGACGCCGACCGCTGGCCGCAGGCCGCCCTGGACGGACTGGGCGTGCCCGACGGCCTGTTGCCGGACGTCGTCCACCCGGGGACCCGCCTCGGCGAGGTCGGCCCGGCCGCCGCCGACGCCACCGGCATTCCCGCCGGCACACCGGTGTTCGCCGGGATGACCGACGGCTGCGCGGCCCAGATCGCGTCGGGCGCGCTGCGGCCCGGCTCCTGGAACTCCGTGCTCGGCACCACGCTCGTGCTGAAGGGCGCCGCCCGCGACCCGGTCCGCGACCCCGCCGGCGTGGTCTACAACCACCGTGCCCCCGACGGCACTTGGCTGCCGGGCGGGGCGTCGAGCGTCGGGGCCGGGGCGCTCTCGGCGCGCTTCCCCGACGCCGACCCGGCCGGCATGGACGCGCGGGCGGCCGCGTACGAGCCGTCCCGTGCGGTCGCCTACCCTCTGGTGTCCCCGGGGGAGCGTTTCCCCTTCCGGGCACCGGAGGCGATCCCGTTGATCCTGGGCGACCCCGTGGAGGACGCCGACCTGTGGGCCGCGCTCCTCCAGGGCGTCGGCTTCGCCGAACGGCTGTGCCTGGACTACCTGCACCATCTCGGCGCTCCCCTCGACGGCTCGCTCACCTTCACGGGCGGCGGCGCCCGCAGCCCCTACTGGAACCAGCTGCGCGCCGACATCCTGGGCCGCCCGGCCCGCGTGCCCGAGCAGACGGAACCGGCCCTGGGCATGGCGGCGCTCGCCGCGTACGGAGCATCGGGGGCCGGTGCGCTCGCGGACATCGCCGAGCGCATGGTCCGCGTCCGGACCGTCGTCGAACCCCGCCCCGGCCGCACGGCCGCCTTCGCCGAGCCGTACGCGCGTCTCGTCGATGCCCTGCGGGACCGCGGCTGGCTGCCCGCGCCGGTCGCCGCGCACGCACACAGCCGACTGAGCCGGGATACTTCCGCATCATGAGTACGACCCTCCTGCTGGTCCGCCACGGACAGACCGTCTGGCACGCGGAGAACCGCTACGCCGGCATCAGCGACATCGACCTCACCGACACCGGCCGCACCCAGGCCGAGGCCCTCGGCCGCTGGGCCGGAGCCCATCCCGTCGACGCGATCTGGACGTCTCCGCTGTCCCGCGCCGTCGCCACCGCCGAGCCCGCCTGCCGCGCCCTCGGCCTCGCCTCCCAGAGCGAACCCCACCTGCGGGAATGCGACTTCGGCGTGCTCGAAGGCCGTACGCTCGCCGAGTTCGAGGCCGAGGACCCGGAGTGGGCCGCGGCCTACCGGGCCGACCCGGTGGAGCACTCCTTCCCCGGCGCCGAGGACCCTCTGGCGGCGGCGGCCCGCGGGGTGCGCGCCCTGCGGGACATCGCCGCCGCCCACCCCGGCGAACGCGTCCTGGTCGTCGCCCACAACACCCTGCTGCGGCTGGTGCTGTGCACCCTGCTGTCGATCCCGCTCGGCGAGTACCGCAGAGTGCTCCCACGGCTGCGGAACGCGGCGATCAGCGAACTGCGCATGCACCCCGACGGTTCCGCCGCACTCCTCTCACTCAATGTGCCGTGCGAGACCGATGTGCCGTAGCACCATGGGCACATGACGCAGATCGGCACGTCGGTGCCGCATTCGGCCCGGATCTGGAACTACTGGCTGGGCGGCAAGGACACCCACGAGGTCGCGAGCGGAGCGTAGCCGGAGCGATTGGGGGTCCCCCTGCTCGAAGAGCTTGGGGGAGGCTTGCCCCCTAGTCGCGGATCGTCTACGTCGACAACGACCCCCTGATCCTGGCGCACGCCCGGGCCCTGCTCACCTCCACCGCCGAGGGCGCGACGGCGTACGAACCCGTCAGCCTCTACGAGCCCGAACAGATCCTTCGGGCCGCCGGGAAGACCCTCGACCTCACCCGGCCCACGGCCCTGATCCTCAACGGCATCCTCGGACACGTGGCCGACCACGAGCAGGCCCGCGACCTGGTCCGCCGCCTCCTGGCGGCCTCCCCGCGGGCAGCCACCTCTCCCTCAACGAGGGCTCCCGCGGCACGGATCCGGCCTACGAGCAGGCCCAGGACGCCTACAACGAGACGGGCGCGATCCCGTACTTCCTGCGGCCGGTCGGGCAGATCGAGGCGTTCTTCGAGGGCCTGGAGCTGGTGGAAGCGGGCGTGGTCTCGGTGCCGCTGTGGCATCCCGAGCCGGGCGCGCCGACCGGGCCGATCGGCCGGCACGGCGGGCCGGGCCGCAAGCCGTAGCGCGGCGAGGGACGAAAGCCCCCCGCGAGTCACGTCCTCGCGGGGGGCTTCCTCTTACCGCCTGCCGTGCGTGAAAGGTGAGAAGACGATCACGAGGCAGGACGACTCAGCGGCGGACCGTCGTCACGGCGCCAGCAGCAGCACGTCCGTCCGGGACTTTGCGGCCGCGTAACGGCGCGCCACGTCCTGCCAGTTGACGACCTGCCACATCGCCTCGATGAAGTCGACCTTCTGGTTCCTGTACTGCAGGTAGAAGGCGTGCTCCCAGGCGTCGAAGACCAGGATCGGGGTGGCGCCCTGACCGACGTTGCCCTGGTGGTCGTAGACCTGCTCCACGATCAGCCGCCCGCTCAGCGGCTCATACGCGAGCACGCCCCAGCCCGACCCCTGCGTGGTCGCGGAGGCCTTGGTGAGCTGGGCCTTGAAGCCGGCGAACGACCCGAACGACTCGACGATGGCGTCGGCGAGCTCCCCCACACCGTCGGCGGCCAGCGGCTCACCGCCACCGTCCTTCGGGCCGGTCATGTTCTGCCAGTAGATGCTGTGCAGGATGTGCCCGGACAGGTGGAAGGCCAGGTTCTTCTCCAGCCCGTTGACCGCCCCCCACGTCTCCTTGTCCCGCGCCTCGGCAAGCTGCTCCAGCGTGTCGTTGGCGCCCTTCACATAGGCGGCGTGGTGCTTGTCGTGATGCACTTCGATGATCTCGGGGCTGATCACGGGGGCGAGCGCGGAGTAGTCGTAGGGCAGTTCAGGCAGCGTGTAGACGGGCATGGGCGGGATCCCCTCCGGACTCTTATTGCAATAGTCTTGCAACTGCACGCTAGCAGCAGGAACAGGCGGGCGGGTGGCCCGGGCACGCAAAAAGGCCCCCGCGTGTGTCGCGGGGGCCTTCGGCGGTGGATCTCCTACTGCTTGGCGCGGGCCTTCTGCCAGCCGTACCCGATCGCCGCCAGTACCAGGATCATCCCGCCCGTCGAGTACAGCTGCACCCGCGTGTCCGGCTCCCGGGCCATCAGGACGAAAACCGCGGCCATGCCGGCCAGGGCGACCCAGGTCAGCCAGGGGAACGCCCACATGCGCACGGCCAGCTTCTCGGGTGCCTCGCGCTCCAGGCGGCGGCGCAGGCGCAGCTGCGAGACGGCGATGAAGATCCAGACGACCAGGATGACCGCGCCGATCATGTTCAGCAGCCAGGCGAAGACGTCGTCGGGCCGCCAGTAGCTCAGCAGCACGCACAGGAACCCGAAGACGGAGGAGGCCAGCACGGCGATCCGTGGCACCCCGCCGGAGATCCGGCCCAGCCCCTTCGGGCCCTGGCCGCGGTCGACGAGGGAGTAGGCGATGCGGGAGGCGCCGTAGATGTTGGCGTTCATGGCGGACAGCAGGGCGACCAGGACGACCACGTTCATCAGCTGGCCGGCGCCCGGGATGCCGAGCTCGTCGAGGGCCGCGACATACGGTCCCTTCTCCACGACCTCCTTGGAGTCCCACGGCACCAGCGTGACGATGACGGCCATCGAGCCGACGTAGAACAGCGCGATGCGCCACATCGCCGTGCGCACCGCGCTCGCGACGCCCTTGACGGGGTTCTCCGACTCGGCCGCCGCGATGGTGACCGTCTCCAGGCCGCCGTAGGCGAAGACCGACGCGAGCAGGCCGATGACCAGGCCCTCGCCGCCGTTCGGCAGGAAGTCCGTGAGGTGGCTCGCGCCGGGGGAGTCGGTGCCGGGCAGGATCCCGAGGATCGCCAGGACGCCGAGCACCAGGAACAGGGTGATCGCGCCGACCTTCAGCGCCGCGAACCAGAACTCGAACTCGCCGAAGTTCTTCACGGCCGCGAGGTTCGTGCCGCAGAAGACGACCATGAACAGCGCGACCCACGCCCACTCCGGCGTGCCCGGCAGCCAGCCGCTGACGATCGTCGCGGCGCCGATGCCCTCCAGGCCGACGGCCGTGCAGAGCAGGACCCAGAAGGACCAGCCGGCGGTGAATCCGGCCCAGGGGCCGATCGCCCGCTCCGCGTGCGCCGAGAACGACCCCGACGACGGATACGCGGCCGACATCTCGCCGAGCATCCGCATCACCAGCATCACGAGGACACCGGAGAGGGCGTAGGCGACCACGATGGACGGACCGGCCGCGGCGATACCGGCGCCGGAGCCGACGAACAGACCGGCTCCGATCACCCCGCCGAGGGCGATCATCGACAGGTGGCGCTGCTTCAGGCCATGGGACAGGGAGGTGTCGTCCGTACCGGGCGGAGTCCCCGTGGTGGTGCTGCTGGGCATGGGCGCGGCTCGTCCTATGCGTGAGAGACGTACGAGGGCAAAAACGCCGCCAGTCTCGGATGCCTCTCCGCTCACACGGAGAGGCATCCCACTATCCGGACAGTTGCGTCGCTCTGCGTGGCTAGGCGGCGACCGGTGAGTAGTGCGAGGCGTCGCCCTCGATGACGTAGCTCTCCTTGCCCTCGATCCCCACGGGGATGTCGCCGGCCACGGTCACCCGGTGCAGGCGCCGGGGCCGGCCGTCGTAGTTGTCGACGGCGTAGTGCTGGGTGATGCGGTTGTCGAACAGGACGAGCTGGTTCGGCGACCAGCGGTGGCGCAGGATGTTCTCCGGCCGGGTGACGTACGCCTGGAGCAGGTCGAGGATCTTGCGGGACTCGCCGGGCGAGAGGCCCACGATCCGCTGGGCGAAGCCGCCGATGAACAGCCCTCGCTCGCCGGTCAGCGGGTGGACGCGCACCACGGGGTGGACCGTGCGGTACTTGATCGAGGTGAACTGGGCGCGCCGGGCGGCCTGCTCCTCGTCGACGTCCTCCTCGGGGACGGCGTAGTCGTAGTCGTTGGTGTGCTCGGCCCACAGGGTGTCGGCGAGGCTGCGCAGCGACTGGGGCAGGTTGCGGTAGGCGGCGGCCGAGCTGGCGATCAGCGTCTCACCGCCGTAGGGCGGAACGGTGATGCTGCGCAGGCTGCTGGCCTGCGGCGGGTTCAGCACGAAGGTGACGTCGGTGTGCCAGTGGTTGGCGGCCCGGCCGCCCTCGCTGTCGACGGGCAGCACGTTCGGGGCGCCGTCGACGGCGGACACCGTCGGATGGGCGGTCGTGATGTCACCGAAGTGGCGGACGAAGGCCTGCTGGCCGGCATCGTCCAGGCCCTCCGCGTCGAAGACCAGGGCCTTGTGGACGTTGAGCGCCTCGCGCAGGGCGGCGGAGGTCTCCTCGTCGAGGGGCCGGGTGAGATCGACGCCTTCGACACGGGCGCCGATGTTCGCGGTGACCTTGTGGATCTCGATGGTCATGGCGGGTTCCTCTCAGGAGAACCGGAAGCGGGGTCAGACGAGAGCGGGGGCGATGACGTGCTGGTTGGCGGGGCGCGGGAGGCCGTAGCGCTCCCGCAGGGTCCGGCGGGCGTCGCCGTACTCGGTGCGCAGCAGCCCGCGGGCGCGCAGGATCGGGACGACGTGGTCGACGAAGGTCTCCAGGCCGGACGGCAGTACGGCGGGCATGATGTTGAAGCCGTCCGCGGCGCCCGACTCGAACCACAGCCCGATGGTGTCGGCGACCTGCTCGGGCGTGCCGGCGAAGGTGAGGTGCCCGCGCCCGCCGCCGAGCCGCCCGATCAGCTGCCGGACGGTGAGCCGGTCGCGCCGGGCCAGTTCGACGATGAGCGTGTAACGGCTCTTGGCGCCCTCGACGGCGCTCTCCGGCGGCAGGTCGGAGGGGAGCGGACCGTCCAGCTCCAGGGTGCCCGGGGCCAGTTGCAGCAGCCGTTCCAGGCGGTCCACCCCGTGCGCGTGCACGATGTGGTCCTCCAGGACCCGCTCGTTCGCAAGCGCCTCGGCCTCCGTGGAGCCGATCACCGGGACGATGCCCGGCAGCACCTTGATGTGGTCGCCGTCCCGGCCGGCCGCGACCGTCCGGGCCTTGAGGTCGGCGTAGAAGGCCCGCGCGTCCTCGATGGTCTGCTGGGCGGTGAACACGGCCTCCGCGTACCGCGCGGCGAACCGCTTGCCGTCCTCGGAGGAGCCGGCCTGCACGAGCAGGGGGTAACCCTGGGGCGAGCGGGGCACGTTGAGCGCCCCCTCCACGCTGAAGAAGCGCCCCTGGTGCCGGGGCGGGTGGATCTTCGCGTCGTCGCCCCACACGCCCGCCGCCTTGTCGGCGACGATCGTGTCGTCCTCCCAGCTGTCCCACAGCTTCAGCGCCACGTCGAGGAACTCGGCGGCCCGCGCGTACCGCTCGGCGTGTGCCGGTTCGGCCTCCAGGCCGAAGTTCCGGGCGGCCTCGGCCCCGGCGGTGGTGACGATGTTCCAGCCCGCCCGGCCACCGCTGAGGTGATCCAGCGTGGCGAACTTGCGGGCCAGGTTGTACGGCGAGTTGTAGGAGGTGGAGGCCGTGGCGATCAGGCCGATGTGCTCGGTCGCGGTGGCCAGCGCGGTCAGCAGCGTGATCGGCTCCAGCGCCCCGGCGGGCCGCTGCGCGAGGTTGTTCCACAGCTGCGGGCCGTCGGCGAGGAACAGCGAGTCGAAGGTGCCGCGCTCGGCGATCCGGGCGAGCCGTACGTAGTGGGCCAGGTCCACATGCGCGTACGGGTCGCTCTCCGGCAGCCGCCACGACGCCTCGTGGTGGCCGGTGTTCATCAGAAACGCGTTGAGGTGCAGCTGTCTGCGGGTCATCGATGGTCCTCCGTGACACCGAGCGCGGCCAGCAGCCGCTCCCGGTACTCGCCGAGCAGGGGGGCGCGGTACGACCGCGGGTGCGCGCGGTCGATGGTGAGGTCGAGGCCGATCCGTCCCTTCTCCAGGACGAGCACCCGGTCGGCGAGCACGATCGCCTCGTCCACGTCGTGGGTGACCAGCAGTACCGACGGCCGGTGCCGCTCCCACAGCTCCCTCAGCAGGCCGTGCATCCGGATCCGGGTGAGCGCGTCCAGCGCCCCGAACGGCTCGTCGGCCAGCAGCAGTTCCGGCTCGCCGACCAGGGACCGGGCCAGGGCGGCGCGCTGGGCCTCCCCGCCGGACAGCTCGCCGGGCCAGGCCCGCTCGCGGCCCTTCAGCCCCACCTCCTCCAGGGCCGCGCGCCCCCTGCGGCCGGCGTCCTTGCCCTCCGCGCCGAGCAGCACGTTGTCGAGGACCCGCCGCCAGGGCAGCAGCCGGGAGTCCTGGAAGACCACCGACACCCGCTCGGGCGCCGTGAGCTGCCCAGTGCCCGTGACGCCGTGGTCGAGTCCGGCGATCGCCCGCAGCAGCGTGCTCTTGCCGGAGCCGCTGTGCCCGAGCAGGGCCGTGAGCTGCCCGGCGGGCAGATCGAGGTCGATGCCGTCGAGGACCGTGCGCCCCTCGAACGACCGTGTCAGGCCGCGCAGTTGGACGGCGGGGCGGGTCAGCTGCTCAGTGTGCGGCGCCATGACAGCACCCTCCGTTCGACGATACGGACCGCGCTGTCGGAGATGAGGCCGAAGATGCCGTAGACGACCAGGCCGACGAGGATGACGTCCGTCTGGCCGTAGTTCTGCGCCTGGAACATCATGTAGCCGAGGCCGCTGGTGGCGTTGATCTGCTCCAGCACCACCAGGCCCAGCCAGGAGCCGGTGACCCCGAGCCGCAGGCCGACGAAGAACCCGGGCAGCGCGCCGGGGATCACGACCTGCCGGATGAACCGGAGCTTGGACAGTCCCTGGACCTCGGCGAGTTCGACGAAGCGGCTGTCGATGCCGGACAGCGCGGCGTGCGTGTTGAGGTAGATCGGGATGTAGACGACGATCGCGATGATGGCGATCTTGAAGGTCTCGCCGATGCCCAGCCAGAGGATGAACAGCGGGATCAGACCCAGGGTGGGGATCGCCCGGTTGAGGTTGACCGTCCCGTCGATCAGCGCCTCGCCGGTCCGGGTCAGCCCGGACGCCAGCGCGAGCAGGATCCCCGCGACCAGGCCGATCGAGAAGCCGGTGGCCGCGCGCTGCAGCGAGGTCAGGATGTCGTCCGGCAGCGTGCCGGCGGTCCACAGCCGGCTGCCCGTCTCCACCACCGTCCAGGGGGCGGGAATCGCGCCCGGGTCGAGCAGCCCAGCGGCGGAGGCGGCGCTCCACAGCGCGAGGACGGCGGCCGGCCCGACGAGCCGGGTGGCGGGCAGCCGTTTGCCGGGAGCCAGCCGCCGGCGCCTGCGCACCTGGCGCGTCTCCTCCTCGGCGAGGGGAGCGAGCGGTGCGGATGTGCTCGTGCTCGTCGTGTGCGTGGTCGTGGTCACGGCGGTCACCTCCGGTACTGCGCGGGCACGGCCTTGGCCGCGAGGGACTCGAAGCGGTGGTCGAACAGCTCCGAGACGTCGAACTTCTTCACGAAACCGCCCTCCGCGAGCAGATCGGCGGTCTCCTGCTCCCAGGCGATCGCCTCGTCCCAGCGGGGCGGGAACAGCGGCTTGTTGGCCAACGCGGTGATCCCCTTCGCCTGCGCGAGGGTCAGGTTCTGCGTCCCGACGTAGAACTGCTCGTTCCACTCCTCGGGGTGCTCGTACGTCCACACCTGGCTCTTCGCCCAGTACGGGACGTACGCGGCGACCGCGGCGGCCTTCGCCCGGTCGTTCAGCACCGACACCGGCGCCCACAGCAGGTTCAGCAGGTCCACCACGTCCGTGGTGATGGTGCGGGCGGTCTTGTACTGCGTCAGATACGCGGGCGCCTGGGTGTTGCCGAGCGGGGCGATGTCCACCTGCCCGGACTGCAGGGCGGTGAGGAACTGGTTGCTGGTCAGCGGCACCAGCTCCACGTCGTCGTACTTCAGCCCCGCCTTCCTCAGCGCCCGCAGCAGGACGACGCCCTGCGCCTGCCCCTGGGAGAAGGCGAGCCGCTTGCCCCGGAAGTCGGAGACCCGGCGGATGTCGCTGCCGGGCTTGGTGGCGAAGAGGTAGTTGGGCTTGCGGGTGATGTTGATCGCGACGATCTTCGCGTCGAAGCCCTGGTAATGCGCCTGGATCGGCGGGATCCCGGCGTTGTTGGCCACGTCCAGGGACTTCGCGCGGAAGGCGTTGATGACATCCGGGCCCGCCCCGATGTTCAGCCAGTTGGACACCTTGAACGGCAGTTCGCGGAACCCGGCCAGCTTGAACTGGAGTTGCTGCGCGTTCTGGTACGAGGAGATCTTCAGGCTCGTCCCCGCGGGGACCTTGGAGGCCAGGGGAGCGTCGGAGGCCGCCTCGTCGGCTGCCGCACTGTTGTCGGCGCAGCCGCTCAATCCGGCCGCCGCGGCCGTCACGCCGAGCAGTGAGGTCAGGAACAGGCGCCGGTCTGGACCGGAAACGGAGGACGAGGGCATGGAAGGGCTCCCTGGGTATGGAAGAGGCACAGCGAGCGGAATTCCGGGCAGGAAAGGATCCGCCAAGGGAATTCACGCGAATGTCACAAAGGAAGAAGAAGGCGCTCGGTGAAGGGGCGCCGGGGGCGCGTCAACGGGTCAGCAACAGAGAGTGCGACAGCTCGTGAGCGGGTTCATGAACAGGATGTTCCTGGTCAGCGGCCCGCCCTGTCAACATTCCGAGTTTCTGAATTAAATAGCCTCAGGTGACGCGGCCAGCGGATCCCGGTAGAGCACGTCGAGGGCCACCGACCCACCGGCCACCGCCAGCACGGAATCCGGGAAACTGATCGGCGAGACGGTCGCGGCGCGATCCGCACCGACCTCTTCCCGCAGCGCCGTCAGGCAGTCCTCCCGGTGCATGGCCCCGATCTCCGTCACGACCACCCGCTCCGGGTTGAGCACATCGAGCAGCAGCCCCACCGCACGGCCCACCCGCCGCGACCGCTCCCGCAGCAGCCGCACCGCGACCGGGTCACCGGCCGCCGCCGCACCGACCACGTGCATCGGGTTCACCCCGTCGACGACGCCCGCCGAACGGGCCCGCCGGCACAGGGTGCGCTCGCTCAGCTCGACCTGGAGGCAGCCCACCCGGCCGCAGTCGCAGGTCTCCGTGCCGCCCGGCACCGGCAGATGAGCGATCGCCCCCGCCTGGGAGCGCGGCCCGTGGTGCACCTCGTCATGGGTGGTGAACGCCGCGTCGACCACATTGCCCGCGAACAGATGCAGCACACTGCCGCTGCCCCGCGCGCGCCCGAACAGCCGCTCCGCGTTCACCAACGCCCGCGCGTGTCCGTCCACATGGACCGGCAGGCCGGTGCGCGCCCCGAGCAGCTCCCGCACCGGCACTTCGCGCCAGCCCAGCATCGGATGCTCCACGACGGTGCCCGAGTCCCGGTCCACCCAGCCGCCCGCCGCGAACCCGACCCCCAGCGCCCTGCTGCCGGGAACCCCGGCGAGCAGCGCCGCCAGCGCGTCGCCCGCCCGGGCCAGCACCCGCACGGGGTCGGTGCTCTCGTGCTTGAACTCGCCCCGGGCCACCACCCGACCGCGCAGGTCCAGCAGCGCGACCGTGGTGTACGGCACCGCCACATGCACCCCGCCCACCACGAACCGGGTGTCGTCGAGGTCGACCGGCAGATGCGGCCGCCCCACGCCCTTGGACCGCCGCAGCACCGCGGACTCGCGGAGGAGGCCCAACTCGCTGAAGCGGGCGCAGTAGTCGGTCACCGACGCCGGCGACAGGCCGGTCAGCCGGGCGATGGTGCTGCGCGCGACCGGCCCGTGCTCCAGCACGGACCGCAGGACGACGCTCGCGCTGGTGCGGCGCCGGTCGCTGTCGGCGACACGGGGGATGGGGGACGTCAGAGGGGGAGCCGCGGTACGGGGCATGGGAATCTTCCTGGAGGCCGGTCCGACACTGCGCCGTCTCGATCGGCGGGCCGGATCCCTCCGCCCCGCCTCACCGAGGGCGGCGACAGGTGGCCGTGCCCTGGCGTCGCAGGTCGACATAGCGACGCGACGAGAAGTACCGGGCCTGGGCAACCACGCTCGCGACGCTAGCAAAACGGCCCCGCACTGCCCAGACGGCGACCGACGGGCGAGACGGCCGCCCCGGCGGCTTTGGGGGAAACCTACAGAGGCCCGGTTTCCCGCCCCCGTGTCACATGGCACCCCATCACCGTGACCGGCATCACGCCTGACTCGCTGTAACCCGCATCCTTTGTGCGAAGCCGACCAACGGCCGGTCCCGGCCTTTGTGGACGGCTGACGGTGATCGGGGCGAGGGCGCTGGGATAGCGTCACGATGTCCCGACCGGCCCTCACCCTCGCGGAGTCCCCATGAGCACCGCTGCCGCCACACCGTCCCGCACCGGACAGGTCCTCGCCGACCTGCTCCCCGCCTCTCGAGTCAGGGACGCGGCCCTCGTGCTCGGCGGCGCCGCGCTCACCGGCCTCGCCGCCCAGATCTCCGTGCCCGTGCCGGGCTCCCCGGTGCCGGTGACCGGCCAGACCTTCGCCGCGCTGCTCGTCGGCACGTCCCTCGGCGCCGGCCGCGGCTTCCTGGCGCTGGCGCTGTACGCCGTGGCGGGCATCGCGGGCGTGCCGTGGTTCGCGCAGGGCACCTCGGGCGTCGCCCCCTCCTTCGGCTACATCCTCGGCATGATCCTCGCCTCCACGGTCGTCGGCGCCCTGGCCCGCCGCGGCGCCGACCGCTCGGTGCTGCGCACCGCCGGCACCATGCTGGTCGGCGAGGCGATCATCTACGCCGTCGGCGTGCCCTACCTGGCCCTCGCCACCGGCATGTCCGCCACCGCCGCGATCGCGGCCGGCCTCACCCCGTTCCTCATCGGCGACGCGGTGAAGGCCGCGCTGGCCATGGGCGCGCTGCCGACGGCCTGGAAGTTCGCGAACAAGCGCTGACACCGCAGGCGTTGCCGAGAGGCCCGCCGGGGCGTACTGCCCCGGCGGGCCTCTTGGCGTGTGCGAGACGCAAGGGGGGCCGGTTCAGCCCTCCTGAGCCCCCGGCCGCCGCCGCTGCGACCACCACGTTCCGGCCACGCCCGCCGCCAGCAGCGACGCACCGGCCGCGCCCAGCGGCAGCAGATCACGGGCCGGACCGGTCTTCGGCAGCTCCTTCCCGCCCGGGCCCGCCGGCTCGTTGTCGGTACCGAGCAGCAGAGGCGTGGCCGGGGCGTCCGGCGACGGGTTGCTCGTGCCGAACGGCACCGGGCCCTGCTGCCAGAAGGTCTTCTTCCCGTCGCTCGTCTGCACGGGCAGACAGATCTTCCCGGTCTTGCCGAGGTCGAACGTCGCGTCGACGGCGTACGACTTCGACTTGCCCGCCGCGAGATTGTCGATAGGGCATGCGAATCCGCTGTTCGAACCTTCCGGAAGCTCTTTCTCGGGTATCGCCGAACACCCCTCGACTCCCTTGACGACCAGCCCGTCGAAACCGACGACCAACAGCCTGATCTTCCCGCTGTCCTTGCTCCCCTCGTTCTTCACCGTGGCGGTAATCGCCGTCTTTTCGGAATCGTTGTCGACCGAGATCTTCCCGGGCAGCGTCGTGGTGAGCTTCACTCCGGCCGGTGCCGCGTCAACCGCCTTTCCCCCCTTGCCGCTTGCGGGTCCCTCGTCCTCCGCCCCGGCCGTGCCGGAAAGGATCAACACCGCCGAGAAAGATGCCATGACCAGCGATCCGGCGACCGCTGTCGTACGACGAGAACTCATGTTCGTCCCCCTTGCGTCCCCCTGGGCTGCGCCTGAATTCGCAGCACTGAAAGAGGTACCACAAGATTTCGCCGCACTATCCTGGTACGGCGCGAAGTGTGACCATTGTGTTTCACTGGAGTCGGTCGCGGCGTCGTGGAGGGGGTGCAGCGGATTGCCGGGGAATGCGAACAGTGGCGGTGTTCCAGGGATATTGGTGACGGGGCGCTATCGGTTGGTCGAAAGTATCGGCCAGGGGGGAATGGGGCGGGTGTGGCGAGCCGCCGACGAAATACTCGACCGGCAGGTCGCCGTGAAGGAAATGCGGATCGACGGTCTCGACGCGGAGGACAGCAGGACCCGCCGCGAACGGACCCTGCGCGAGGCCAGGGCCACGGCCCGGATCGACCACCCCAACGTCGTCCGGGTCTACGACGTGGTCGACGAAGGCGAACGCCTGTGGATCGTCATGGAGTTGGTGGCGGGCCGCTCCCTCGAACGGATCCTCGCGGAGTCGGGCCCGCTGAGCCCCGGCGAGACGGCCCGCATCGGACTCGGTCTGGTCGCCGCGCTACGACAGGTGCATGAACGCGGCGTACTGCACCGCGACATCAAGCCCGGAAACGTGCTCGTGGAACACGCGACCGGGGTGGCCGGATCAGTACGCGGCAACGGCAACGGTTCCGGCCACGGGCGGCGCGTCGTCCTCACCGACTTCGGCATCGCCGCGATCCAGGACGCCAAAGCGCTCACGATGGTCGGCATGCTGGTCGGCTCGCCCGACTACATGGCCCCCGAGCGCGTCTCAGGCCGCCCCCAGGGCCCGCCGTCCGACATCTGGTCCTTGGGGGCGACCCTCTGCGCGGCCCTGGGCGGCCGGTCCCCGTTCTCCCGCGACACCACGCTGGCGACCCTGCACGCGGTCCTGTACGAGGAGCCGGAACTCCCCGCCGCCTCGGGCCCGTTACGGGACATCCTGACGTCCCTGCTGGCGAAGGAGCCGTCGGGCCGCCCGGACCTGGAGGCGCTGGAAACGGCACTGGAGCCGGTGGCGTATCCGGCACCGACACCCACGGTCGCGCTGGGGCCGCGGGATGCGGAACCAGGGCGGGAGGAGGAGCCGGAACCGGGGCGGGGTGAGGAGTCGGACCCGGGGCTCGTGCCGGACGGCGAGTGCGCCATCGCCGCCTCACCCGCCCCGGCCGCACCCGAACCCACCGGGCACCACCTCTTCGCCGCCATGGACCGCGCCGTCCACCGCGGCCCCGGCTTCACCGTGAACATCGCCATGGCCAGCGACCGC